>JAGXSM010000069.1 GCA_018333725.1 Melioribacter sp.
TTGCAACTTCTCTTCCTAGAATATCATAAACTTTCAATTGTACATAACCGCCGACCGATAACTGATAACCGATAACTGTGTTTGGATTAAATGGATTAGGGTAATTTTGATACAGCATGAATTGCGTATTCAGAATCGGCTCTTCCTCTTTTACATCAGTAATAATATTGAACGGGATTAATTTCTTCGATGTATAAAGTCGGTACTCACCGGGTTGAAGATTGATAAGTGCGTTTACATTCGTTACGTTTAAGCTATCACCACTAAAATATTCATACCACCAACCACCTGATTGAAAAACAGGATTAATACTTCCAGTAGTAACATCAAAATTACCTATTATAGTTGCATTCATAGATGGGTGATTAAGATTAATTCTCTTTTGAGCACCCGATAAATCCATTGTAAAGTCGTCCGTTGAAAAGACGTCATAATATTTTTTTAATCGTGTTAGCGCAGCAAATGTATTGAATAAACTTTTCCTGTCGTTGGATGTGTAATAATTCAATCCATCCAACCATGGAATTGGTTTTCTACCTAATCTACCACCTTGGTCTATTGAAATATCATATCCCAACTCACCGAATTGCCAGATCATTTTAGGTCCGGGAATGGTTAAGAAAAATGTTGTCGCAAGTTTAATTCTATTCAATGCTGTCTGAAGATTCTTGATATTGTAATTACCCGAGGAGTTTGCAAATTGTAAATTCTTATACATCAAGCGTTCTTCGTCATGACTTTCCATATAGCCGACAAGATTTGGTTGAGTCCATCCTCTCGATTTATAAGAGATGCCGCTAAAATTAGAAGTATTAGTCCAGCCCATTGCTGCTTCGGAATAATTATAGTTCATGTTTCCCCACATCAGTATTCCATTACCATGATGCGCGAGCTCGCTATCTTCTTCGTTAACAGCAAGATGTTCGAATATCATTATTGCTGTGGGATCGTACGACCACACTTTATCAACCATTCGCTTTAGAATTCTTATACGGTCAACATCGTAATTACTACCCCAGGGGTCAGACATTGTTTTCAATCTGTTGCTAAAACCTTTTGTAAAGTCGAACCGGAATCCGTCGAACTTATATTCCGTTAACCAGTATTCAAGAACTCTATCAACAAAATATTGTGTATGTAAACTTTCGTGGTTGAAGTCGTTGCCCCACTGCGCATCCGGGTTTTGAAAATTGGATTGAACATTAAACCAGGGATTGTTGTAAGCGGGACGGCCATTCTCCCAGTACATCTGAACCATCGAGTTTGAATTGTATGCATGGTTTAACACGATATCCAGAATCACCGCAATTCCGTTTTCGTGGCACGCATCAATAAATCTTTTTAGTTCGTTCCTGGTGCCGTAATATTTATCCGGGGCAAAGTATGTCATCGGGTTATAACCCCAGCTGTCGTTCCCTTCAAATTCTGAAACGGGCATTAACTCAATTGCATTTATTCCTAACTTCTTGAAATAGCTGAGTGTGTCGGTTAAAGTTTTATAAGAGTGAGTCCGGATAAAATCGCGAATCAGCAATTCATAAATAATTAATTTTTCTTTAGGCGGTCTCTGAAAATTTTTTACATTCCAATTATAAGGAGTTTGACCTGTTTGAAGGACAGATACTATACCACCAGTTTTTTGCGATGGATAAGACTTTAAATTGGGATATACACCCGAATTAATTACCTCGGTATCGTTAAAAGGATCGAGTATTTTATCTGTATAGGGATCGTAAATTCTCAATTTGCCGTCAATCAAAAATTGATAAGCATATTCCTGTTGTGGAGTTAGATTTGAAAGCGTAATCCACCAGATAACACTATCAGGTTTTGGTTCGTATTTTTTCATCAGGTAATTCAGATCAACCTTCCAGTCGTTGAAATCACCAATCACGTAAACAAATTCTTTTAATGGTGCAAAGAGTGCAAGCGTAACATTATTGCTGTTATAATTTATTCCATGTCTGTTGCCTTGCGGAAGAGTTGCAGAAAGTATTTCAGGATTTTTAAAAATCACAAATTCCGATGAATCTTTTTTACCTGAGTAATCCGTTGCCGTTACCTTAACATCATTCCTCCCGGTAGCAAATTGGTTCGATACAAAAATGTAGTTAACATTACCCGATGCAGAGGTTGCTCTCTCAGATCCGTTTACAAAAATTTTCATTGATGATGTAGTACCTAAAGAGGTTGTAGTGGCTGTGATGTTAATAGTCTCTCCTGATTTTGTAAAAACAGGTGAACGCAACGGATCGTCGAAACTTTGAGAAATGGAAGGTGAATTTACTACAACACTAAATTCAGAATCATATACTTGTAGAAAAATGTCTTTTCCACCGGTGTCCTTACCTTCGAGGTAAGAACCGCCAACTTGAGTTCCACTTCTGAATACAAACGCAAGCTGTAAAATTTTTTCATTTGGTTGAAGAGAATTGCTGCCCAAATAATAACTTAAAATTGTCGGACCAATTTCCAATCTATACAAATTTGGATTTTCCGTATCTCGCACAAGTTTTGTTTCGGGTGTATTGACACCCCAGTTTGTTTTAACATATTTCCAATCAGTTGAGTTAGAGCTTTTAGTAGTAATCAAACCGGTATGGGCATAAACATCCCCCTGAAAATCTTTTAATCCCGCCGTCCCTTTTGTTGCATCAAAATAGATAATTACGCTTAACCCCGGGGTAGGATATTGAGGTTCTGAGGTGACTATTTGTCCGAATGATTTTATAGCAAATAGTAGAACAACAAATAAATATCTTATCTTCATATTATTACACAAGAATGATTGAGATTAATTCGAAAACAATTTAATTAGGAATAAAAATCTAATCAAGGAATTCCCACGAGACTCCTAATCTAATTCCTCTTTCCTGTTTGGGATAATAGGGAACTATGTAATATCTCTCATTTAGAAGATTCTCAAAAACAAAATAGATAGTAGCAGCATCTTGAATTTTTCCAGCAAGAAAGAAATCGAATTGAATTGATGGATTTACTTCTGCAGTAGGAGGCACAGCTCCACCGGTTCTTATCCACCTGGCTATTTCAAACGTTTCAAAGTTGAAGATCTGGTAACCCCGGTTACCAATAAGATGATAATTGATACCCGCTTTCAATTTCAGGTTGGAATTGAATAGTGTGTCTACATAATATATTCCCCCACTTGATGTAAAATCCGGCAGAGGAAAATTATCTTTGTTTTCCTGGATAAAATAATAATTTGAACTGGTGCTCACTAAGAGTTTCCATAAATTCCAGTCTAACCTAAAATTTATTCCTTGAAGTGACTTACGTGTTCTACCATTTATAGCAAGTTCCTGGAAAAAGTATCCCGACGAAATACCAATTGCTGAATTTTTATAATTCAGCTTTGCTTCAATAATACTAATATCGGATTTATCGTTTAATCCAGTCAGATTCGATAATTGATTGGGTGGTCTTTTGAATTTTGATAGACCGAAATAACATGAAAAGCTTTCATCAATAGACCATGAGAGATCTGCTCCCGCACCCAAATAACTGTTGCCATCGTAATTCAAAAATTTACCAAATACCGAGGGGATGAATTTTTGTTTTCCACTTTGTTGTTGAAAACTTGCTTTTGCCATCGCAGAAAAAGTATTAATTCTGTCATTCCTTTTTATCAGAGGTGTATTAAGTAATGTGCTTTCATAAAATGCTTCCGAGTAAATATTAAATAAGTCAGTTTCAAATTTTTGAGAGAGTTTAGCTCCGTAAGTAATAAATTTATTATCATTTGTTATTTTGTCATATCTCAAAGGCCAGTCCCAACGCCACGTATCGCGTTTTAAACTTGTAAACTCATTTTGTCTGTACTCAACAAGTGATAACTGATAATAAAATGTAAGGTCGGTTGGTGTATTGCCGATTATATTTCCAAGCAGCTTGATATTCAGGTTATTACTCGAAACTTTTTGATACCGATCGGGATAATTAACCGGTGCCTGAATTGTGCTGAAAAGAATTTCTTCGGTTTGGTTAGCAGGGAATTCACGTTTAATACTGTCTAAATCGACCCCACCGTTTAATCCCACATTACTCTGATAATAAGAATAGCTGCCGATAATATTTAAATCGTTATTTAATAGATACCTTAGCCGCACCGAACCCGCCCACATTCCATAGTCGGAATTTTTAAAACGGGGATCAGTGCTTTGATGAGTTAACTCCGTATAAACACTAAATCTCCGGCTAATATTAGAACTAAAAATTCCGTCAAAAAAACCTTCCTCATTTGGTGCTTGATAAAATCTAATCCTTGTTAACGGTTTTGATGTTATAAAATCTCTTGAAATAAAATTTACCGAAACGGGATTATTCATTTCGCTATATAAAAATCCTTGTGCAAGAGGAATTATTTCTATCGAATCAATACTCTCCGATTGAAAAAGATTAAGATCAAGAGAGTTGGTAAGCCGGTTATTAATGTTAATACCGTTCATTAAGAAGGATGAATTTCCAAAACCATTTCCGTAAATCACCACTTCATTGGGTTGACCGATAGATCCGAAATCTCTCACAAATCCAAACGGGATATATGAAAAGTAATCACCGGTATATCTTGAATCGAGTTTTTGCAATTTGTCGCTGTTTAAAGTATTTCCTGAAGAGGAGAGTCTTTTTATCTGTGTTAATGGAATGAGTTTTTCTTTAATTACCGGTTTGGTTGAATCAACTTCTGTTGAAATAATTTTTGCTTTAGTTGTATCGTTTACATTTCCGCTTAATAATTTTTTCTTCGATTGTTCTTGCTGCGAAAACAAATTCAGAAACGAAACGAATAATATTATTGAACAAAAAAGTTTTTTCATTAAGAGCCGGAAAATTTTTTTGCTAAAATAGTTTTAATTCCTGATTGATAAAAGATTAAAAAAAGAGATACTCATCCTAACCGTATAAATATTGCTTGATATAGACATTGTAATGTAAGTCAATTGATAAACAAAAAAGACAAAAACTGTTTGTTTTGAAATAAAAAAGTGCTAAATTTCATCTGAATTTACATCCAATAAATAAAGGGGTTACATCATGGCAATGACAAAAAGCCAAATTCTAGCTCATCTTGCATCAAAGACCGGTGTTAGTAAAAAAGTTGCCGGTGAATTTATGGGCGAATTAGTTAAACTCGCTTACAAAGAAGCTAAAAAGTCATTCGTTCTTCCTGGATTAGGAAAATTAGTTTTAGTCGACAGAAAAGCTCGTCAGGGCAGAAATCCTAAAACCGGTGAAACTATTACAATTCCAGCTAAGAAGGTTGTTAAATTCAGAATAGCTAAACAAGCGAAAGATGCCATCTTAGTTTATAAAGCATAAGTTGTTATATAACAGCCCATCGTTTCCGGTGGGCTTATTTTTTTTTCTCTAATCTCAAGTCCTTCATACTTTCCAGCAGATAATTATATAATGGCTGCGGAATATTTTTTAATATCAGTGTTAGTAAGTTTTGAAATTTTCCAACGTGTGAATAAAATCCAATCTTAACTTTCTGTTTGCCATCATAAATATAGATCGGTCTTGTAGGAAATCCGCTGAAAATCCCTCCCGTTATATTTTCTATATCAGAATGATTGATTGTAATCTCTTTTCTGCTGAGAAGAAAATTCTGGCAGATCATTTTTTCGTTATCTGCAATTATTTTGAATGGAAATAATCTGTAAGTTTTCAAAAAGTATTTATTAATAATGAAAATGAAGAATCCGTTGATGAGTGCAAAAAAAACAAAATACCATTTATCGAACATCATTACTATTGATGTTATAAGGTGAACAGAAAGGAATAGAGTTGCAATGATGTTCCCGTATCTATAAATCAATTTTGCGAAAAATGAATATTTAAATGTGTTCATTAAGTTTTATAAGTAATTTTTATTTTACCTGTTAAAGGTAATTATTATGTTTTGAATAGTGAAATTTTCTTCGGGAGTTAATAGTGAAAAAAATATTAGTTTTTATTCTGATTCCGGTAGCTTGCTTTGCACAGCCGGAACAATTAAAAAATTTTGAAATTCTTCTTGCTAAACTGAAATCAGGGAACACCGTAAAAGCAGTAATTCATTATTCACTTTCTAAATTAGTTATTGATGGCAAAGAAGAAAAAGCACATGATGCTATTGGCGGTATGGAGTTCCGTGTATTTGAATATTTTGCAAAAGGTGCGGTTAGTAACGATAGAGCGTTTATCTCAGTTTCCGAAACCGTTCTTATCTCTCACCCGCGTTATGGATATGTATTAAATTATGTTAAGCTGAGAATTTTTGAAGATAATAGTCTCGAGATAATTGCACGGTATCTCGATCCCAAAACCTATGAAGTACGCATGGACGAAACGTTTTATTCAGAAATAAATAACGGGGAAAATAACGGGGCTGTTTATTTATTCGTTAATTAAGTTATTTCATCAGAACCAACTTTTTGGTTTGTGTAAAACTATTTGCTAAACCTGTTAATCCGGTAACCAAAAGTGTATAAAAATAAATTCCGCTTGCTATATTTTTACCTTCACCGTTGAACTCTACATTATAATAACCGGCAGACATTAATTCATCAACGAGATTTGCGATTTCTATACCAAGTGAGTCATAAATCTTTAGAGATACAAAACTTTCCCGTGGAATTGAAAAACTAATATTGGTAGCTGGATTAAAGGGATTTGGAAAGTTTTGAAAGAGACGATATTCACCTGGCAAGTAATTACTGCCCACTTTAGTTGCCATTCCTCTAAATTTATATAGCTTACCCGTATTATAATTAGCAAAGTATAATTCATTGTTCTCATCGATTCCGAAAGTTGAAATACTATGATTCGTAGAAAACAATAATTGATTCTTCACATTATTACCATTCATTTCCAGTGCCCAGATGTTCCCCGAAACAAAATCACCATAAATATATTTTCCGGATAATTCTGAAGCAGAAGGTCCACGGTAAACAAAGCCCCCGGTTACGGAATAACCACCCTGGCTATTACGACCGTATTCCCAGATTGGCATTGTTAAATTTGTAGTGTTACAATTATTCGGAGGATTAAAGCAATGATTACCTTCCATAATACGCCAGCCATAGTTCTTGCCTTTTTCAATAATATTGATTTCCTCCCATGCATTCTGCCCGACATCTGCAGCCCATAAATTGTTGGTAACGTTATCAAAACTGAAACGCCATACATTTCTTAAGCCGAACGCATAAATTTCTTCTCGCAATCCGTTTGTATTCCCTTTGTAAGGATTATCATCGGGGATACTGTAATTCAAATTTCCTGAAGTTTTATTTACATCAATGCGCAAAATCTTACCTAATAATGATCTCAGGTTTTGTGCATAGTTTTGCGGATCACCTCCGGAGCCGCCATCACCAAATGAAATATAAAGATATCCATCCGGTCCGAATGAAGTTTGTCCGCCGTTATGATTTGAATAAGGTTGATCAACGGTTAATAAAATCAATTCGCTATTTCTGTCTGCAACATCGGGATCGTTATTGCTTACCCTGAATCTTGAAACAATACTTCTTCTCGGATTGCTTGTTGTGTAGTTTATATAAAAGTAACCGTTGGTTTTATAATCGGGATGGAATGCAATTCCAAGTAATCCTTGTTCGCCCCCAAATAAAACTTTATCCCGAATATCAAGAAATACTTTTTTTATAGTTGTGTTATTATTATTCTCGAATAGATAAATAATGCCCGGTTGTGATACTACAAATAAGCGGTTAGAACCGTCACCGGGATGCTGAATATCAACCGGTTGTTCAAAACTTAAGTTTGGGAATGCGGGTGTAATCTGTAATTGAGCTTTGTTAGAGTTACATCCTGAAATTAGAAAGAAAGAAATTACGACTAATAATAAACTTTTTTTCATTTCAGATACTTTCTTATTGTTAATGTATTGAACAGATTTAATAATAATTTGGTTCAAACATTTAATTAAGAGATAAAAGTATAATTATGGAACTTTATTACTATGAATATGTTTGACAAAATAGATATTTGATAAATATCTTTGCAACAAATCAAATCATAAAAACAGGAGGAAATAAATGAAAAAACTGAATAAATTATTTGTTCTTACTCTCTTATTTACCGCTTCACTTTTATATGCCGGTGATGTCACCAAAGTAGAAAATTTCAAGCTGAAGGATTACAATGGTAAGGAACATCAGCTTAGCGATTTCAAGGATTCAAAAGCAATTGTAGTAATTTTTGTCGCAACTCAATGCCCTATTTCCAACGATTATAATTCCAGAATGGCCGAAATCTTTAACGATTATAAAGATAAAGGAATTGCCTTCGTTGGTATCAACTCCAATAAGCAGGAGAGTGTTGAAGAAATAAAACAGCATGCAAAAGATAATAACCTTCAGTTCCCGATATTAAAAGATGAAAAAAATATTATTGCCGATAAATTTGCTGCATCTGTTACTCCGGAAGTTTATGTTTTGAACAGTAATTTTGAAGTTTTATATCACGGTAGAATAGATGACTCCAGAAAGCAGAGTGATGTTAAAACGAAAGATCTCCGAACAGCGCTCGATGAAATTCTTGGCGGAAAATCGGTTTCGAATACAAAAACAAAAGCATTCGGTTGCACAATTAAAAGGGTAAGCTAAAAATGAAAAAAATATTCCTCGCTTTATTTTTTATTGTTGTATTGCAAATAACTTTATTTGCCGATGAGAAATCCAAACAGGATGAAAAAATAGTTGTTGATACAATTAACAAAGAACTGCTTGCAAAAATTATTAAAGAGAGAAAGGGGAAGCCCCTTTTTCTTAATCTCTGGGCAACATGGTGTGTTCCTTGCAGAGAGGAATTCCCGGCAATTAATAAATTAGCAGAGGAATATAAGGATGTTGAGTTTATAGGGATTAGTGTCGATTTTCCTGAAGAAGTTGAATCGAAAATAATCCCTTTCTTGAAATCGCAAAAAGCAAAATTTATTTCTTATGTAAACGGATTTGAAGGAGATGAGGAATTAATCAATACTCTTGATAAAGATTGGAATGGGGCTTTACCAGCTACTTTTATTTATGATAAAAACGGTAAGAAAGTTTCTTTTCTTGAAGGAAAAAAATCTTATGATGAATTCAAGAAAGAAATAGAGAAAGCGAAAAAGAAATAATTAGGATAACAGAGACCCTCTCCAATCGAGAGGGTTTTTTATAAAGTTAAGTTTGTTTGAATATATTTTTTTACATCAAACTTTTTTGCACACCCGTTATAATTCATATATCTTATTTTTCCATAAACCGGTCGTTCGAACCATGGACGGTCATGCACCCCCCCGATTGACCAGGCAATTCCCGCATAACCATTCGGATCGCGTCCATCAAGTTCATACTTATCATTTAAGTAAATTGCGATTCGCATCGCATCTTCCGGGGATTTTGTCCACTCAAGAATTTTCTTTGCCCAGTACATACGCATGTAACCATGCATCTTACCTTTGCTTACCATTTCCATTTGTGCGGCATTCCAGAGATCATCGTGAGTTTTACCAAGTTCAAATTGTTCTAAACTGTAAACATAATCCCGTTTGTCTTTACGATGAAGATTTAGTGAATCTTTTGCCCATTGATGAAAGCCGTCGAATGAGTCATAATTTTTATTGAAGTAGCAGAAATTATCGGATAGTTCACGGCGTATTATCATCTCCTCTAAAAATGATTTGTGAGATTCTGCGTAATCTGTTAACGGCTGAATTGCAAGCGCAACCCGCTGAGGTGAAATCTGTCCGAAGTGAAAATAAGGTGATAAGTTCGATTGAGCATCGTGTGTCGGAAAATTTCTGTCAGTTCCGTAATTCGCAAATTTTTTGCTAATGAAATCTTGAAGTACTTTGTGAGCCGCATTCTCTCCGGGTAATAGCCAATCAACTTCCTTTACTTCATAATTGATCTTTAACGACTTATAAACTTTATCCCAATCAGTTTTACTGACAGAAGTTTTAGTTTTCATTTTCTGAAGAATGGGGAATTCATCTAAAAACTCCGGTAGTAATTTCTGAATCTTAGGACGGATTGTATAAGCGGCAAATTCCTGTTTATCAGATACATGCAGACAGGGAACAATGTTATGCGCATCAACCTCATAAAATGGAATTGTTATTTTATCTGCCACAGATTTCTTCCACTGTCTAACAATTTTAAGAGGATTGAAATCCGTTACAAGCAAGGACAAATTAATCGATTCCAAAAATTTTGGAATCTCATCTCCGGCATCACCCGTTGTAAGCTTAAAAGTGATATTAAATTTCTTAAGTTCCGATTCAACTTCCCGTAACCCTTTAAGCATGAATCCATACTGACGGATTGTTGCTTCCAGGAAACTCGGAACCAGATTGAAGAGAACTATTAATGGCTGCTTAAGCTCAATTGCTCTTTTCTGTGCAAATAACAGTGCCCGGTTATCATGAACACGCTGATCCCGCTGCATCCAGTAAACGATAGTATCTTGTTTACTGATCCCCTCTTTTAATATTCTAATTCGCTTTGAGTTCATTAAACTTTTTTATGAACACTAATAAGAAAAACAGATTTTGATAATAAGATTTAATTTACTACTGCTGTTTCGTGAAGTTATGAATATAGAGTTATGAATTATTAATATGTTTTGAACACTTGCAATATGTGCTGGTATCCCATCTTATTTAATAGGTGGTAAACCCAGCTCTTCTAAAAATTTATTATGTGTTTCTCTTGCTTTAACAATATCTTTTTCTATTTCTACAAGTTGTTGATTTACTTTTTGTAAATCTATTTCCTTTTCGTCAATGGCAGTACTAACATAACGTGATATATTCAAATTGTAATCGTTCTTTTCAATTTCTTCCATCGATACGGTCCGGGCATACCGTTCAATTTTAAGAGGGCGATTCTGATATGTATCAATTATTTTTGAAATGTGTTCCGGCCATAAAACATTTTGTCTTTTTCCCTTTTCGAAATACTCGCTGGCATTTATAAATAAAACATCATCAAATTTCTTGCACTTCTTCAAAACCAAGATGCACACCGGAATTCCGGTTGAGAAAAATAAGTTCGCAGGTAATCCAATAACTGTATCAATATTGTCATCAATCAATAATTTTCTTCTAATTCGTTCTTCAACACCTCCTCTGAACAATACACCGTGAGGGAGAATAATTGCCATAGTTCCTTCTTTGCTGAGAAAATGAAAACCATGCAGCAGAAAAGCAAAGTCCGCCGCTGATTTTGGAGCTAATCCATAACTCTTAAAACGAAAATCTTCTCCCATTGATTCTTTTGGTTCCCATCTATAACTAAACGGAGGATTAGCAACAACTGCATCAAACTCAACTTTTTTTGCCGGGTTCAATTCGTTTAGTATTGCCCAATCATTAAGAAGAGTATCACCATGGTATATTTCAAACTCAGTATCTTTAACACCATGAAGCAGCATATTCATACGGGCAAGGTTGTATGTAGTAATGTTTTTTTCCTGTCCGAAAATTTTACCTATTCCGTTTGACCCCATTTGTTTACGAACATTCAGTAATAACGATCCCGAACCACAAGCGAAGTCATACACATTATTTAATTTTTTCTTTTTGCCTTTGCTCGGGTCTTGACTATCAAGAGTAACAATTTTTGAAAGGATAGTTGAAATTTGCTGAGGTGTATAAAACTCCCCGGCTTTTTTACCGGAGCCCGCCGCAAATTGACCAATCAGA
>JAGXSM010000070.1 GCA_018333725.1 Melioribacter sp.
TCAAGTTTTGAAAAACTATTAATAGATACCTTATTGTGGTTCACTTTAACTTATACCTTTTTACAAATAACTTTTTTATTATCTCCTTTATCGATAGATATTTTAAACCCCCTATCGAATTTTTTCATTTCTTCTCCAATTACTTTACATCTATCCAAGAGATCAGTTGCCTACCTCAACTAAACAACGGAGCAAAAGATGTTAATTAAGATTTCCGATTTCCATTCATTTTTAGATAATATTGATAAAGGTAATAACAACATCGAAGTGCTAATTCCCGTTCTGGTAAATGGAACTGAAAGAAGGTTTTTTTTCACCCGACTAAACGGGTTGAATAATTATGATCTTGGATTTTTCCGTACCGTTGATCCAATAAAAGTACTATTATATCAACCACGCGAATCGGTTTTTCCAATATCTACAAAAGCAGTAAAGCGAATAATTGCCGGAATTAAAAGCTGCGATATGAAGGCGATTCAACTGTTAGATAAAGCTCTTGTTAATAACGATTTTGTTGACATTGCTTACAAAAATTTACGGGATTCAACATATATAATAACTACCGATTGTACCGAAACCCATTCCTCCTGTCATTGCACTTTACTAGACGGTAAACCCTTTACGGAAAGTGGATTCGATCTTAACCTGTCGCCTGTTGACGATTATTATTTAATTACAATAGGATCTGACAAGGGGAAAGAACTCTTTGAATTAATAAATCAGAATTATGGACTGCTTGATGACAATGAAACCGTACATTTTGAAATATCACAACGAAGAAATAAGATCATTGAAAAACTTATAAATCAAAACGAAAAATTTCTTCCAAGGAATCAAAATGATTTGAGAGAGAAAGATTTAGCTCACTGGAATGAAGAATCAAAAGAATGCATTGGTTGTGGTGCTTGCACGAATATTTGTCCAACCTGTTACTGTCTTATTTTAAATGACGAGTCCACAGGAAAAGATTTTATAAAAGTAAGATCATACGATTCATGTCAGCTACACGGATACGCAAGAGTTGCCGGCGGTGCTTCACCCAGACCCAAAATGTATGAACGATTCAGAAACCGGTATCTATGCAAATTCGATTATATGAAAAAAAACTTTGGCGAGTCGGGATGCGTAGGATGCGGCCGATGCACAGAGGCTTGCGCTGCAAAAATTGATTTTAGAGAAGTAATACAGAATATTTCAATGAATACCTTAACTACAAAACAAAGTACTTGAGGGTTATATGCACAACGCATATGAAGTAATTCCCGGCACTATCTATAATATTATCCAAGAATCTCCACTAATTAGAACCTTACAAATCCGTCCTGAAATACCAATTGAATTCCAGACTGGTCAATTTGTTGAATTAAGTTTACCGGGAATTGGTGAAGGACCATTTACCCCATCATCTTCACACTACACCTCTGATGTAATGGATATTACAATAATGAAAACAGGTTTTGTTACGGAATATATTCATAAGACATCAATCGGTGATACGGTAGGAATTCGCGGACCTTACGGATCACGATATCCACTCGAAAAATTCCACAATAAAGATATTTTGATTTTAGGTGGAGGATGCGGACTGGCACCTTTAAGATCTCTTTTCCTAACTCTATTGCATGATATTGATCAATATAACAGCATAACATTTCTTGCCGGGGCAAAGACTCCTAAAGACTGCATCTATAAAGAATTATTCGCTGAATGGAAAAAATACAATAAGGTGAAAATTTACAGATCAGTTGACATTGTTCCCGAAGGTGATAGTTGGGATGAAGAAGTCTGTTTGGTAACGAAATTACTGAAAAAAATTAAAATTGATCCGAAAGACAATCCTGTTATTGTTTGCGGACCACCAGTTATGATGAAGTTTGGAACAATGGACCTATTAAAGTACGGATATAGTGAAAATAACATTTATCTCTCTATGGAAAAGAAAATGTACTGCGGATTTGGGCAATGCCGCCATTGTGTAATAGGTGGTTATTATGCATGTAAAGATGGACCGGTTTTTACATATGCTCAAATAAAAAATGAGGAGGCAATCTGGGAATGAAAAGATTACTAATTGATATTCCAGTTTTAATCGATTCCGGAATCTCTCCAGATAAGATTGAATGCGAATACATGTTCCATAGAGAAAACGAAGGACAATTTTCCCTTCTTGAAGTAGCAGAATTTTCAGCCTACTGCAGACAATGCAAAGAAGCTTTCTGTATTGAAGCATGTCCCAAAGAAGCACTTGAACACCAGGAAAACGGAATGATTAAGAGATACAACATGAGATGTGTTGGATGCAAAAGCTGCGTTTTGGCTTGTCCGTTTGGAACGATCTTTCCCGAGATAATCAATTACGTTACATCCAAGTGTGATTATTGCCTAAATCAATTGGAACATAATCCCGATTACAAACCCGCATGTGTAATAACAGCCCCCGATAAAACTTTCATGATTACCGAGATGGATAGTGAAGATCCTAAAAACAATCTTTTCTTTATCGGTGAAAGATTAGCAGTTAGATCCCATAGCTGGAGGTACAAGGAGAACAGAATATGAAAATAGATTACATTTTTTATCTACTGATTTTTCCGGGTCTGTTATTTATTTCCATACTGGGCTTACTAATCGGTTGGGTTGATAGAAAGGTTTCGGCTCGGTTTCAGTTCCGTGTTGGTCCCCCGCTTTTTCAGAACTTTAATGATTTTTTCAAACTACTCGGTAAAGAAACGATGCTTGTTAAGGAAGGGGTAATAACAATCTTCATTATCGCACCATTCATTGCGTTTGCAATGATTGTTCTCGTTTCTTCAATAATTGGAACTTCTCTCTTTTATAATAACAGCTTTGGTGGCGATCTGATTGTTGTAATGTATCTATTGATGATAAATTCTGTTATGATAATTCTCGGTGGATCTTCAACCGGAAATGTATATTCAAGTTTAGGAGCCGGTAGAGAGATAAAACTTCTTCTGGCAGATGAGTTAGCTTTTATATTAATATGCCTCGTACCGATTATTAAATCCGGTTTCCAACTTCAACTGGATGGAATTGTTTCATCACAATTACAAAACGGTTCCTACATCGGTTCGCTAAGTGGATTTATTGCATTTGTTGTTGGATTGTTGTGCATTCAAGCAAAAATGGCACTTCCCCCTTTTCATATTCCCGAAGCCGAAACCGAAATTGTTGAAGGTCCATTTATGGAATACAGCGGGACTCTTCTCGCCTTCTGGAAGTTGAACGGATTTATGCTCTATGTAACTTTTCCCTTCCTACTCATTTTACTTTTCTGGGGAGGATTTAATCCGGAAGGACCCGGAATAATCTGGTTTATTCTTAAATACTTATTAATCGTTCTATTAATTATTGTGATCAAGAATACAAATCCGCGTATTCGCATCGATACGGCACTTAACTTTTTCTGGAAATATGCCTCTGTAATTGCTCTTCTTGCTGTCGTTTTAGCGGTATTCGGTTATTGAATTGAAGAATGAAGAAAGGAAATATCAAGTGGAGTAAATAAATGGGATGGTATAACAAGCGGCTTTCAAAATCAATTTGGGTTTTTCATGTTAGTGCTTCACCATGTAATAATTGCGATATAGAAATACTCGACCTACTAACTCCAAAATATGATGTTGAGAGATTTGGAATAAAACTTGTCGGTTCTGTGCGCCATGCAGATGTATTACTGGTAAGCGGTGTTGCTAATAATAAAGTTGCTCCAAAAGTTAAATACTTATACGATCAAGCACCTAAACCTTGCTTTGTAGTAGGCGTTGGAACCTGTCCCGCTTCCGGCTGCTGTTTCAAAAAAAGCTACAATGTGCCCGGTAAAGTTGAAGATACAATTCCAATTAATCTGTACATTCCCGGATGCCCCCCTAAACCCGAAGCCATGATCGAAGGTGTTGTAAAACTTGTGGAGGTTCTAAATGGATAATGTTGAAAATTTTGTCTCTCTTCATAACACAAAGATTTCGAAACTGATTAAAAAGAAAAAACGATTTTATTTTAACGTAAAGAATGATGACGTAATAGAAATAGCCGATTACCTTTTCAATAAAATCGGCTGCCGATTATCTACTGCTACTGCTCAGGAAACATATAACGGAATTGAGGTGCTTTATCATTTCTCGCATGATGAATCAGGAGAGTACTTCTGTCCGCGTGTTATAATAACCGACAAAAAAAATCCGGAAATGAATTCAATTACACCGATAGTTAAAGGAGCTGAATGGATAGAGAGAGAGATGTACGATTTATGGGGAATTAAATTTATCGGTCATCCGCGTTTAGAGCTGTTATTAACAAAAGATAATCCCGCTGGAATTAATCAACCGCTAAGATTCAGGAGGGAATCATGAGTAAGAATATAATTCCGGTTGGACCATTCCATCCTCTTCTAGAAGAAGCTGAGTATTTCACATTAAAAGTAGATGGTGAAAAAGTAACAGGAATAGACCTCGATATTGGCTGGATGCATCGTGGTCACGAATTTATTTCGGAGACAAAGACATTTACTCAATCAATTTATTTAGTAGAGAGAATTTGCGGAATCTGTTCAACATCTCATCCGCTGGCGTGTGTTCATGCTATAGAAGATATAGATAACATCGATATTCCTCTTCGAGCCCGTTACATTCGAACATTAATCGGTGAGCTCGAAAGAATTCACAGCCACCTTTTGTGGATAGGGCTTGCCGGACATTTTATTGGATACGATACATTATGGATGTGGGCATGGAAATACCGCGAACCGGTTCTTCAAATGTTTGAAATTATTTCCGGGAATAGAAATCACTATGGAATGATGCGCGTTGGAGGTGTTGCCAAAGATGTTGATCCGTCTTCAATACCAAAGCTTTATAATATATTGGATGATATTGCAGTTAAAATGGATATGATTGCTAATGCGGCCAACGACGACCCTGTATTGCGTTCGCGACTTGTAGGAGTTGGAGTTCTTTCTTATGAAGAAGCGGTAAGGTTCTGTGCGGTTGGGCCAACTTCCCGGGCCTCAGGTATTACGGCAGATGTTCGCAAGGATGATCCGGGTGATGCTTACGACCTTGTAGAATTCAATACTATTGTTATGAAAAATGGAGACGTATATGATAAACTTGTTGTAAGGGTGTTAGAAACTTTAGAGTCGATTAAAATTGTAAGACAGTGTCTCGATAAGTTAAAAAATATTAATGGCCCGATTCTTAATGACGTAAAAGAAATTTCTCCGGGCGAAGGAATTGGAAGATACGAAGCTCCTCGCGGCGAAGTTTTTCATTATATCAGAAGCGATGGTACAAACAGACCAGTAAGACACAAAGTACGTGCACCCAGCTATGTTAACATACCAACTTTCGAAGCATCGTGCATTGGAATTCCTATTGCCGATGCGTTAATTACTCTGGCTGCTGTTGATCCTTGTTACTGTTGCACAGAACGATCAATCAAAGTTGTAGATTCAGCCCGACAACCAACCAAAATAGATTTACTAAAAATATCGAGAGAAAAAACCGACTATTTAAGGAGGCAGATAAATGGAAATTAATTTCCTTGTAATGCTGATTATTATTCCGCTTGTCGTCTCAATCATAAATTTTATCCTTCCCAGAAATCTTCAGAAGCTTTTTACATTAGCCGGCATCGGGTATTCAATATATATTGTCTATATCCTCTACACTCAAAAAGCTGAATCGGCATCCTTTTTCGGGTCAATCATTCTCTCGGTAGATAAACTCGGGCTGTTAACACTTTCATTCATTCAATTACTGAGTTTCATCATTTTGATTTTTTCACTAAAAGGATTAGACAAAGAGATTGAAAGAGAATATTTTATTCTTTACCCGCTTACTGTAGCTTTCTGCAATGGAGTTATACTAAGTATTAACTCTATCAGTTTTATGATTTTTTGGGGGTTATCAGGACTTACCTTATATCTATTAGGATTACTTGGCAAAACATCCGATACTCCTAAGACAATTAAAAAAACATTTATACTTATAGGCGGAAGCGATGCGTTTTTAATAATGGGATTTGTTCTGCTTGCATATCTTAACCCAACAATAAATTGGTCATTAAACAATTCTCAATTACCATTAAACAGTTTGTCTGCTTATATCTCATTTTTCTTTTTATTAATTGCAGCATTCACAAAAGCGGGTGGATTTCCATTCCATACATGGGTGCCAGATTTTTCAAAAGATGCACCCGTAGAAAGTGCCGCGTTTCTTCCGGCATCATTGGATAAATTTCTAGGGATCTTTCTACTTGCAAAAATTGTTACCGGTTATTTTAATATCGACTTTTCAATAAATCTAATAATTATTTCACTTGGTGCACTAACAGTAATTACCGCTGTTATGATGGCAATGAATCAACACAACGGTAAAAAGCTGCTGGGTTATCATGCGGTCAGTCAGGTTGGTTATATGATAATGGGAGTTGGTAGCGGAAACGTTCTGGCATTTGCGGGTGGATTGTTCCACATGATCAACCATACGATTTATAAATCATGTCTTTTCTTATCATTCGGATCTGTAGAAAAGAAAACCGGAACCAGCGAACTTGATGATCTTGGCGGACTTGGTAAAAAAATGCCGGTTACATTCACTTGTTCATTAATAGCTGCATTTTCAATTTCAGGTATTCCACCATTCAACGGATTCTTTTCCAAATGGATGATTTATCAGGGTTTATTTAACCAGGTAAAAGAAATTTCCTCCTTAGAAAAAATTTTACTTCTCATCTGTATTATTCTTGCTCTCTTTGGGAGTGCACTTACATTAGCCAGTTTTATGAAATTTATTCATGCTGTCTATCTCGGCAAGCGAATTTCAACTTTCGATAAGATTACTGAAGCCCCTTTCAACCAGTTATTTTCAAATTCAATTCTGGCATTTCTTTGTATTTCATTCGGTCTGCTTTCACTTCAAATTCCTCTTAGCATTTTTATTTATCCGGCACTTACAGAAATGAATTTAATTATTCCGGACTTTATTGGATTATACAATCCCACATTAATCTTATTCTTATTCGGTATAGCATTTATTGTTGGTATTTCGTTCTTCCTTTTTTCTCCTAAGATCAGATACGATAATGTTTATCTCGGTGGAAGTCTGCCTGAAGAAAAATTCCGTATTGCCGGAACAGAATTTTATAATGAAATAAGAAATATGAAACCGTTAAAAAGTATTTACGACTGGGCTGATAAAAAATATTTCGACTTATATGAAGTTGGAACTAAAGGGACATTCAAATTATCCGATTTATTTCAAAAAGCTCATCCGGGCCAGCTCCAATTGTACTTATTATATGTAGTTGCCGGACTTTTAATCTTTCTATTACTGATATGAATTAGAATCTTGTATTGATATAAACGTAGAAAGCACGTGTTAAACATTTTGGAGGATTTATGCCGATAGAGATCTGGTTGATATTTATACTATGTGTTATGATAATTGCTTCGATTGCTGCTCTTGAGATTAAAGATATTCTTTCATCAATAATTGCTATTGGTGTAGTCGGTTTAGGTGTATCACTTTCCTTTTTGTTTCTCCAGGCACCGGATTTAGCTGTAGTTCAGTTCTTATTCGAAATCTTTGCACTGATAATATTAGTTAGAGCATTTGTTAAAAAGGAATTTCATCAACACGAAGAGACAAAAAATAATTTACTAATCTCTATAGTTACGATAGTTGTATTGGGTTTATTGTTTCTTTTAAGTTTACCGGTCTTTCAGAATTTACCGGTATTTGGTCAGCCGTTAATGACGGTTTCTGAATATTACCTATTCCACGGTGCACTTCAAACCGGGGCTGCTAATCTGGTAGCCGCAATAATATTAGATTATCGCGCTTACGATACCCTTGGCGAGGTAACGGTTCTTTTTACCGCCATTATTGGAACACTATCAATATTGAAAATCAGATCGAAAGAAAAAAACAGGGAGACCTCTAATGAATAAAGAACCGGGAATGACATTAATAGTCAAAACAGTTACACGTATAAGCGTTTGGCTTATAATACTTTACGGATTTTATATAATCTTTCACGGGCATCTTACTCCCGGAGGTGGATTTGGCGGAGGGGTAATTATTGCACTGGCACTCCTTAATGTATTGCTTGCCTATGGAAAAGATTTTACAAGAAAGTGGCTCAACATAAAATTACTTGAAAATTTTGAATCATCCTCGATAACACTTTTTTTAATTGTTGGAATAATTGGCATGGCAGTAGGAGGAAGTTTCTTGTTCAACTTTATTGATAAAGGAACGCTCTTTAATATGCTGAGCTCCGGTACTATTCTTCCGTTAAATATTATTATTGGAATAAAAGTTGCAATGTCTCTCTTTCTTGTTGTGCTGGCATTAGCTGCTTACAATTTTGATAAAGGAGATGAGCAATGATAGTTTATCTTCTCTGCTTCATTTTGTTTTTGGTGGGCATTTATGGAATACTTACCAAAAGGGATCTAATCAAAATAATTTTGTCGATCGGAATTATGGGTTATGCTGCTAATTTAATGCTCATTTTATTTGCATATAGAAACAATTCTATATACCCTATTCTTTCAGAAGGAAAGGCAGTATCACAAATGGTCGATCCTTTACCACAGGCATTGGTTCTTACATCAATAGTAATTGAACTCGGTACAACTGCAATGCTTGTTGCACTTGCTCTTCGCTTATACGAAAAGTATAAAACATTCGATATAACTAAAATAAGGAGGTTGAAAGGATGATTATTCCATACTTTATAATCATTCCCCTTTTAGCCGCCTTTCTAATTACTCTTATAGCCGGAGAAAAGGACGACTGGGCAATTATTCTTTCGATAATTGCCGTCATTTCACTTTTAATTCTATCGCTTTTCAGTTATATAACCATGCATACAGAAACACTTTCTTATTACATGAGTTCATGGAAAATACCGGTGGGAATTGTCCTTGTTCAAGATGCACTCACATCATTCATGCTTGTACTGGTAAGTATAATTTCTCTTACATCACTAATTTTTTCGATTTCCTATGTAAGGAATTTATCGGGCGATTGGAAATATTATTCACTCTTTATGCTTCTTGTTGCCGGAATGAATGGAGTAATAATAACAGGTGATCTATTTAATCTTTTTGTCTTTGTAGAGATTTCAATTTTTGCTGCTTATGCACTTGTAGCATATGGAGGGAAAGCGGAAGAATTTGAAGCATCATTTAAATATGCGGTTATGGGTTCTGTTTCTTCCACAATTGTTCTTCTCGGAATAGCTGTTACATACAGCGCTACTTCAACTCTTACTCTAGCAAAAATAGGTGAGCAGCTCCCTTCCATAAATTCAAGCATTAAATTATGGATTGGCGGGTTATTCGTAGCGGGATTCGGATTAAAAGCTGCTGCAATGCCGTTCCATGCATGGCTACCCGATGCACACTCGTCTGCACCTGCGCCAATTTCTGCTATGCTCTCAGGAATACTCATTAAAATACTTGGTATGTATGTACTTGTTAGAATCTTTTTCAACATTTTCGATGCACCACAATTTTTCCTGAATATCTTTTTAATTATCGGTTCTATATCAATGATTGCGGGTGTATTTCTCGCTGTAGGTCAATGGGATTTTAAACGCCTTCTTGCTTACCATAGTATAAGTCAAATGGGATACATCTTTTTAGGGTTCGGACTTTCAACAACTCTGGGAATACTTGGTGGTGTCTTTCATCTTCTTAATCATGCATTGTTCAAATCACTTTTATTTTATAATGCCGGTGCCGTTGAAACAGTAACCGGTACTCGCGACTTGAGGAAACTTGGCAATTTAACCAGGATAATTCCAACGACTTCAAACACTTCGATGATTGCCTCTCTTGCAATTTCCGGGATTCCTCCATTCAACGGATTTTTCAGCAAACTGATAATTATTATTGCTGCAATAGAAGCAAATCAACCTGTGTATGCTCTTATTGCTGTTATTGGAAGCATACTTACTTTAGCATCTTTTATGAAAGTTCAGCGATATGGTTTCAGAAGCGAAAAGAAAGCAGATGTAAACGGTAAATCAATTGATTGGAAAATGAATTTTGCTATGATAACGCTTGCAGTATTGTGTGTTGCAACCAGTTTGATGATTATTCCCGGTATAAGAGAAATTGCTCTCGATCCGGTTGTTGATGTTCTTCAAAATAGAACCCTATACATTCAATTAGTAATGGGAAAATGAAAATGAAAATAAAAACTCGCAGCCGGTTAGTTGTTTTTATTCTTTCCGCTTTTGTTTGGTTTGCACTTACAAATATGAAAAACTGGCAGGAAGTATTTGTTGGATTATTACTCTCTCTATTGGTCAGCTTAATTGCCGGACAATTTTTAATAACAACTGAAAAAACAAAGCATTTGTTCTTAAGAATATTGGCTTTTGCAAAATATTTCTTAAGATTTATTTGGGAAATGATTAAAGCTAACTTTCACGTTGCTTACATTGTACTTCATCCAGATCTCCCTATTAAACCGGGAATTGTAAAAGTAAAAACCAAATTGACTAAAGATTCTGCCAAGACTATCCTATGTAATTCAATAACACTTACACCGGGTACAATGACTGTGGATATTAATCCTGATAAGAATGAAATATATATACACTGGATTGATATTGTGACCAAAGATTATTATAACATTGATGAAAACACGGCAACTATATCTGCAAAATTCGAGAAGCTTTTAACGGAGGTGTTCGAATGAAAATCATAAGATGGGTTACCGGTGTAATTATTGTTGCCCTGTTCATGTATTTCAACTTTTTTATTATGGAATTAACAACTCTAATAAAATTAATTAATGTTCTTTTGTTCAGCATTTTATTTGTGCTGATTCGTGTGATAATCGGGCGCACTGCCGCCGATCGGCTTGTTGCAGTTGATATACTTGGTGTTCTTACAATAGGAATTCTTGCATTATTAGGGTTATTCTATAACGAGTCCTTCTTTATGGATATAGGACTTATCTGGGCACTGCTTAGCTTTATTGCAACGCTTTCATTCGCCAAAATTCTTGAAGGGAGGTCCTTAGATGATTAACGAAATTATTGGAACAATTTTAATCTGTGCCGGGATTGCATTCGATTTTTTCGGTGTATTAGGACTTGTCCGGTTGCCAGACGTCTATAATCGTCTTCAAGCAGCAACAAAGTGTGTTACATTCGGCACTGCCGGTATTTTATTAGGTGTCTTGATAATTCAAGGATTTAATGCATTCGGCATCAAATGCATCATCGGAATTATTTTCATTTTCTTAACCTCACCGGTTGGAGCTCATGCAATATCAAGAGCAGCTCACAGAGCCGGTATAAAACTTACCGGTGAATCAATTGTAGATATTTACGCCGAGGATAAAGAACTGAAAGAATCATCAACAAAATAAAAATTCTAGAATTTTCCTTTTAGGAGAATATAAAATGTATTTGCCTAAATTAAGAGAAGTAAAAGAAGCACTGACTTCATTTTTTTCAGCTCCATATACAACAAAATTTCCGTCCGAACCTTTTATTGCAGATTCTGCTTATAGGGGCAAGCCAAGATATAATAAAGAATTATGTATCGGGTGTGGAACTTGTGCACAGGTTTGTCCGGCTTCAGCAATAGAAATTATTGATAATAAAGAGATTGGTAAACGAATACTTAGAATTGATTACTGCTCTTGTATAAATTGCGGACAGTGTGAAGAAAAGTGTATTACAAATGGAGGCGTTAAACTTACAAATGAACATTCCTTTGCTACATTCTCACTAACAGCCCCTGAAATGTTCGAATCGATTGAAAGAGATTTATCCATTTGTGAATGCTGCGGCGGAATTATTGCGTGCAGAGATCATTTACACTGGATTAAAATAAAATTAGGGGCTAAATCGTATGCCCATCCCAACTTTTTATTAGAAACTCAAAAACAGTTTATTGAACCGGGGAAGTCCAAAGTAAAATCGAAAATAAGAAGAGAAGATTATTTAAAAGAAGTATGTCCCCTTTGTAGACATAAAATTACAGTTGCTGATGAATTTTAATCATTTTAAAAGTGATCTTACAGATATTCTACCCGAGAATATTTTATTCGTTGCATTGGGCAACGAATTGCGCGGTGATGATTATGCGGGAATGTTATTTACAACTATTCTAAGAGAAACTGAACCGTTTAATAAATCTGAGTTTATTTTTGCAGGAACTAACCCCGAAAATTTTTTAGATCAATTTATAAACACAAAAGCAGAATTAATTGTTTTTATCGATGCAATTACTTCAAAAGGATTGGTAAAAAACTTCGACTGGCTATCATCCGATTTAATTGACAAAGTTGCAATAAGCACACATTCTTTTTCAATTAAATTAGTAGATGAGTTCATAAAAATACATTGCAACAAACAGATAAAATATTTTGCTATAGATATTGAACCACCTGTTTATGCTGAAAGTATATCTAAAGAGATTAACTGCCGCATCCTGAATTTTTTCAACAATTAAATTTAGCTTTTATGGCTGGGTTGAACCAATCTATCAATAATCTGAAAGCAAGCATCGTATTACCGTTTCATACCGTGGATTCGCTTCGTATACGAATGGGCTGGTATGTAAATCTTCGCTGGCTTGCAGTGTTCGGTATATTAGTCTCCGTTCCAATCGGTAGGGATATGATGGGTTATAATCTCGGTTATAATGAAATTCTATTTATAGCGTCAATCATTTCTATAATTAATCTGATTTATTTCTTTCTTTATAATCATCTTCCCAGGAAGAATGAAATTTTTGAATTAGCATTCGCGGAAATTCAGATTGTAATAGATCTTCTAATTATTTCTGTGCTTATTCATTATTGCGGCGGAATAGCAAATCCCTTTTATTTTATTTACCTGGTGCAGGTAATTTTATCAGGAATTCTTTTTCCGGGCGTGCTTTTACCATATGTTAATGCTGCAATTGCATCAGTACTGCTAACCATCTGGTCAGTTTTAGAACATCTTGGTATTTCCAATATTTATAACATATATGATAATCCGCCTTCCACCGCATTTTTGATAACAGCATTAACTGCATTTTATGCAATTACATTTTCGGGTATATATATTATAAATAATTTTATGATCGGCTACCGTTCTCTCAAAAGAATTATTGATGAAAAAAATAAAATGCTGGAGAAGTCGATCGAAGAAAAAAATAAAGCATTTAGATTTGCTGCGCATGAATTGAAATCCCCGATGATTGCGATTAAAAGCCAGTTAGATGTAATTAAAAATTTATATTCAGACCAGCTTAAACCGGAGATAGTTGAATTACTAAGAAGAACAGAAAAACGATCCGATCAGGTTTTAAATATGGTTAAAGAAATTATTTCGATTACTCAAATCAATCTAGGACTTGAGAAACCTCAATTAGAAACCGTTGAGTATTCTGCCTGGATTGAGTCAATATCAAATAATCATCAGATAAATGCCGTTAACAAAAGTATTACTTATAAACTAATCCGCCTACATAACAAACATTTTATTGAGTTTGATAAAACCGGTCTCGAAATTGTACTAAGCAACTTGATTTCAAATGCAATCAGATACACAAACCCGGGAGGTGAAGTTCGAATAGAACCCTTTATCAAAAAACAAAGTTTCGGTTTTTCGGTTAAGGATAACGGTATAGGCATTGAACAAAATGAACTTGAAAAAATATTTAATGAATTTTATAGGGGGAAAAAAGCAAAAGAGATGGAACAGATAGGAACCGGTCTCGGATTAAATCTTGTAAAAGAAATTGTTAAGATAAATGGCGGAACAGTTAAGGTCGAAAGCGTTCCCGGTAAAGGAAGTACTTTTACAGTAGTAATCCCATTGATAAGAGAAGAGATTGAAGAGACGGAAGAAGAAACGGATTCAATTTTTTTCTTGTTTGAATAGATTCACTATTAAGCACATATAACAACATTAACATATGCGGGGTAATTGCTCTCCCGAAATCATGTCAATAATTCTATTTGTACCGATAGTTGTTTTCATTACAACCGTTTTTGGATTATTGTCTGTTACTTCACCAATAATCGATGCATCCTTGCCAAACTCATATAAATGTATTTTATTCAATACTCTTTCAGCATTTTCGGGATCAATAAACGCGACCAGTTTCCCTTCGTTTGCAATATAAAGCGGATCAAGACCGAATATTTCACAAGCTGCCTTTACATTACCGGCAATAGGAATTTTATCTTCATAAATTCTAATACCTACATTTGATTGAGTGGCAATTTCATTAAGTGTACTTGCCAGTCCGCCTCTTGTAGGATCTCTCAAAACATGAATATTCTTTGATTCATTAAGCATTACCGACACCAAAGTATTTAGTGGAGCCAGGTCGCTAACGATTTCAGATTCAAATTCAAGTCCGTCGCGTGCAGATAAAATTGCAATTCCGTGTTCTGCTATTTTTCCGCTTAGAATAATCAAATCACCCGGTTTTGCATTTTTCGGGTTAATATTAACACCATCGGGAATTATCCCGATGCCAGAAGTATTTAAATAAATACCGTCGCCCTTCCCTTTGTCAA
>JAGXSM010000071.1 GCA_018333725.1 Melioribacter sp.
AAAGGGATATATTTATTTCTCGATACATATCGGGTAAAAGTCAGGAACTGATACAGTTTATGCCCTACTCCCACTCTATACGGAATTACAGCAAAGAACAGTAAGTAATTTAATCTCTCAGTTGGAAGTAATGTAAGTGAGTGCGTGAATTTATATTTTTTTATCTCGTTAACTTTTTGCCAGAATGTTTCTATTGATCCATCATCGTAATCATCAATCAAAATAATCTTATCTACATAAGGATTGTTCTCGTAAATATCTTTGGTGTATTTACGCAGCATCAAGGCAATAAAACTATCCGGATAAGTTTTTTTAATTTCCCGTGGCAGCGGAGTTGAAAGTACAACATCGCCAATTCTGTCCGGTCGAACAATTAATATTCTTTTACTCTGCTTCAACTAATCCAATTCCAGTAATTGTCTGCTTACTTTTTTGTATTCCTCTTGCCAGTTCAATTCTTTTGCTCCACTAAAACAGTTCTCTTTATAACGCTTCAATTGATCAGGATTATCTATAAAATGCTGAATCGATTTTACAATATTGATTTCATCTTTTATACTTATAGCTTCACCAACCTTATATGTTTCTACAATTCTTTTCATCTGAGGTAAATCAGATGATAATACAGGTAAACCCGCCATTATGTATTCGAACAATTTGTTTGGCAGAGCATGGTAATAACTAACACTAATATTCTCTATTAATGTTAACCCTAAATCTGCACCGGCTGTGTAATTTACTAATTCATTCTGTTTAATTGTCCCCGCAAAAAATACACGGTTAACCAGATTTAATTGCTCTGATATTTTCTGGAAGTTCTTTTTTTGTTCTCCATCTCCAAGTATAATAAGAACAGTATTGGGCAAACTCTGCATCGCTTTTAATACCAGCGGAATTCCCCGTCCTTCAAGTAAAACGCCCTGGTAAAGTAGTATGAATGAATTATCGGGTAAATTATATTTTTCCCGGAAATCTATTACTGAATCCGGAAAGCGAAGCAAAGGAATATTACGTATAACAAGAGTATTCTTAATACCATAAAAATTTTCGAGGAAGTGAGAATCCATTTCACCAGTTGTTAATACAATATCAACTCTGGTAATAAATAATTTTTCGATTGCTTTAACAACCGACTGAAGGAACGGACGATTCCGCAATCCGCCTATAAATGCATATAATTCCCGACTGTTGTAATAAACTTTAGCTCTTTTCAATTTTGCAATTATTGTTACGAAAGGAAGGGTGTAAAAATCTTCAGCAAAGTAGATATCCGCTTTTGTCCTGAGTAATTGGTTGATAAGTATTAGAGCATATTTCAAATAAAACAGAAGACTATTTTTTTTCTCAAGTTTATAAATTGAATAAGTCTGATCGAAATAGGATTGATTACTAATAAACCAATCGAATGAGATTACCTTGACACTACAATTATCTTCTATAAGCGAGTTGGTAAGATTAACAATTCTGGAATCATGGAGCGCATTACCAAGAAATGCTATGCAAATACTTTTCTGCATAGTGATCCGGGCTAAAGTTTAATATGAAGTGTATTACGCATAATTGTCTTTGCATCAAACTGTTCTTTGAATTCAATAAGACTCATACTTGGTGTCATAGGATTCTCTGCTTTAGTATCCTGTGATACACCGATATCAACATACGAAAACCCTCTTTCCGTTGCGTAGTTTACAATATCATACATTATGCGGTGCATCGGTTTATATTCAGTGTATTCATAAAGCATCATATTATAGAAGCAGAGAGCAACATTTCTATTTGCTAAAAAAAGAAGCGAGCCGCCTATCGGTTTATCACCAAGGTAAACCACAAATAAAACTAAATTTTCCGGTAATAGTTGTTTAAGTCTAATCAGGTCGTCATAGGAATGCGTGGGCTTTGCATCATGTTTAGCTTTATTCTCAACAAGAATTGGATAAAATTGATCGTACCTTTCGTTTATTTCAATCCGCAAATCCTTAATACGGAAAGTTTTTCTTACATTTCTTCTGGTGGTAGGAGAAAATCTTAATAAGTAATCTTCACCCTTTCTTAAATTGATTGCACTTGAGATGTAGTGAAGTTTGTAATTAAAACCCAGCCAGCGCATTGCAAATTCAAGATTTTGATTCTGATAATTTTCATAAATCATTGGTGCAGGGGTAAGCTCAAATTCTTTTATGTTATTCCGGCTGCCGTAATCAAGCAAAGCAGAAATAATTTCCATTGCTTCGGCAAATTTTATATTCTTTGTTACAATCGAACCATAACTGGCACCAATTGGTGATTCAAATACATCATTACGAATTGCACCGGGCAGTAATGCCTCTATTTTACCTTTTTTAAGAAAAATAAGATGATCGAAATTGAATTTACCGGGAGTGTGATAATCTAAAAACTTTTGGAGATGGAACATTGTACCGTTATTCGATTGAAGTACAAACCGGTCCCACTTTTCTTTCCATTCATCAGAATATTTAATTACTTCCATAATAGACCAGAAAATGATTCCTGCAAAAATAGGTAAAATGGTTTTAATAACGATTTAAAAACTTCTGTAAATTTATCAGCATAATGTTTTTGATAAAATCAGCTTCTATGCCAATTAACAATTTGCCAGTTATTATTTTCTTTTTTAGTAAATAATATTGTATGCCAAATTGATTTATTATCACCCTTAGATTCAATTATTAAATAAGCAGTCTTTTGATCATCCGAAAGCCATAATCTCATAAATTGAAAAGACTGATCAAGATTTCCTAGCAATTTTTCTTTCGTCATCTTATCCCGTAATACCTCAAACAAACTCTCATATTTATTATCCAAAATAATATATGCTTCAGGAGAAATAAAATCATACATCTGTTGTAAATCTTTATTTGATAATACAGATTTGACAATTGAAATCAGCACATTATTCGGAAGATTATCATTGGATGAATTAGAGTGATCAGACTTGTTTTGTGAAAGGATAGATGTTGAATAAAACAAAACGCAGCAATAAAAGAGTACTTTTTTCATAATTACCTCAATTAGAATATGAATAATGAAGTAATACTTTTTCGATAAATTCTCCTGATTTTTTGAGAATGTTGTTCTAACACGTTTAGTCGTTGAAAGTAAAAATGAAAGTAATAATATGATTATCACCCAATCCGTACTTAAACGGTACATAAGCATAATCCATGTTAAAGCTTTTTAATTTAATTCCGAATCCGGTTGTTACACTTTTAGTTTCATAACCAGTAATAAAACCGCCGCGGATAAAGAAAAAATTATCGTAGTTTACTTCAGTACCAAAGTGCAAATGCGAATCATCAACATCAAGGAATTTTTGAAAACCACCCAATAAGTTTATAATGAATTTCATATCGCTGAAATTAAGTGAATATGAAGCGCCCAATCGAAAATCCTTGGGCAGTTTTGTGGCTTCGTTTCTTAATTTATTCATCAATCCCATGTTACGTAAAGAAGCTCCGACTGTAAATCCTTCTGCTATCCCCGTATATGTAATTCCGAAATCTAATGCGTACCCCGAAGCTTCATCAGAATATAAATTTTCATACAGATATTTTAGTGTAAACCCGGTATGAAAATTATTAAGAAGCTCTATTGCGCCAGAAAGTCCGGCAGAGAAATAATTTGCATTGAATTTAGATACAGCTTCACCCGGTATGTTTCTTATTTCGATATCTGAAATTGATGTTGTATTTATCATTACAGCCAGCGGAATACCGAATGCATTAAAACTTCCTCCGAATAATTCAGAACGCAAATCCTGGATAAGACTATTATGAGAAAATGTTAACTGGGTTTTATTTAATATGGATAATATTGAAGGGTTATAATTAACCGCATTCAATTCATTACCGGATACAGTTCCCAAATCACCCATTGCAATATTCCGGGATCCTGAGCCAAGCTTAAGAAATGCGACTCCGCTGTTACCATTTCCCTGTGCCGGGAGTAAACTGTAAAATATTAAGACCAATAAAAAAATTTTTCTAATCATAATTTAAAAATTAACGCTAATGCCAATAATATGCTGATCACCGCTTGAATATGGTTCCATTACAAATGCATAATCAATTCCAATACGGTATGAATTAAATAAATGAAAATATGAGAAACCTAATGACGGTTTTACAGGTACATCAGAATTTATAACATTGTATCTATCAATACCGGCACGCAAGTAAAAATCTTCATAAATATTGTATTCAACACCGGCACGTAAATATTTTGTATTTGCATTTGTATTCTCAAATTCAACTGCAGCTATTAATTTAGGGTTGTCAAATTTATAAGAAGCGCCGACCCTTGTAAGTAATGGGAACTTGTCTTTACTCTGTCTTCCGGATTGTCCGTAAATTTTTCCACTGTCCCAATCGTATTTACTGTTAATGTCTTTTATAACAAAAGAAAAAGTGAGATTCTCGTTGAATGAATATAGTGCACCTATATCAAATCCTAATCCTGTAGAACTGAAATCTTCGTATAACTTGTAGTAGTAGAACTTAAATGCAATTCCTATTGCAAGTTTTTCAGAGAATCGGTTTGCAACCGCAATAAAAAACTGGTTCTCAGAGGTTGATAAAGTTCCTGTGTTAATTCCCTGAGCATCCCTTGCATCAATATTTGAAACACCGGCATTTATTATACCTGCACTTATTCCAGCTATTGATCTTGGACGGGATTTGCCATCAGGTGTTTCGACCTTACCGAATTCAAATTTACGTGTATAACTTAAGAAGTTTAATGATCTGTCAAGTGATAAAACTGAATAAGAAGTTTGGAACGAATTCCCTTCCTGAAACGAAGCTAAAGCCGGATTATAATAAGCAACTAAATTACCATCCTTTATTGCAGAAAGTGCATTACCCATTCCCATTCCTCTTGAACCGAATCCCATTCTGCTGAACGCACCGGGCAAACTGCTAATTGCCGAAAATTGCGGCTGGGCATTAACAACACTAAATAAAATTAATATAATCGTTATAATTTTTTTCACTTTGCAGATTTTCCTTTTCTACATCAAAACCATAATTTTACCAAAAATAGGTTCGACGGAACCGATATCTATTCTATAAAAATAGACACCGTTTGGTACTATCTTTCCACTTTCATTTCTTCCATCCCAGTTTTCAAATTGTTCTTCGCTTATTCCACGCGGTGCGTTCTGAATTAATATTCTTACCAGATTCATTCCAAAATCAAAAATTCTAATTGTAACATCGGAATTTTTTTCTGTAGAATATTTAATTCTGGTGGTTCTTGAAACCGGAGAGAAAGGATTTGGGAATGCAAAACTTTCTTTCTTAACTGTATATTCACCTGATTTAAGGAATACTTTCCAGCTACCATTCCACATACTCTTTTTATCTTCAAAACGGATTAAACCATTTGCAAGAGAACCGATCCAGATATATGCAGTTTCATTATTCACAATCTGATTTTGTACAGCTCTGAAATGATTTGTATTAACCGGGATTTTTGAAGCATCATCATAAATTTGTGGTGAAGCAAACCATGTCTTTCCATTGTTGCCAGATCTGAATAAACCATCCTGTGTAGCTGCAATTACATCTGCTGAATTAACAGAAATTGGTCTGAAAGTAATATCCATTGTTCGCGAATCTGGTAATGTAATGTTCCAGTTTTTTCCGCCATCGTTACTATAACTAATAGCCCAGAATTCGGTTTGCCCTTCTGCCTTCCATGTTGCAGCCCAGACAGAATTATCATGCTGATTATAAGAAATCTTCCAGATGTGATTACCGCTAATAGGATTTGTCTGATTAGTCCGGTTCATTTTTGTCCAGCTGATTCCGCCATCAGTAGATTTGTTTATTCCGCCGCCGGTGCCTACATACAATGTATCATCACCAACAACACAAATTGAAACAGGGATGTGATTGTTATTTCCTTTATCACCGGCTTTAGGTCTTAATTCAAAATTTAGTTGATCAGACGGTTTGATGGAATTCAAATTATCAGGTGGTAATAAAACTCTTTGCCATGTTTTACCCATATCTGTAGATTTTCTTAAACCACCAGCTCTCGATACGATCCATACAGCATCTTTTGTTAAACCGATGCCATAAGTAAAATTTTGTCCCGTTACAGTTGTAGGAACTGCTTTAATTATATTATTCCCGTATTGAATTAATGAGTCTGTCATTTTATCAATGGGTTGAGGAATAAGAGTCCAATTATTTCCGTTATTAGTCGAATAGACTAATCCCTCTCCGGCACCATCGGAAGAGCCACCAACAGTAATTGAAGACCAGAGAGCCGCCCAGATCACACCGTTTCTATAAGCGATTGCTGAAATACTCTTATCACCAAATGGTTCGGTTTTGTAATAGTTTGTCCACGTATTTCCACCATCGGCGGATTTACTTAATCCTCTCGAAGTTCCGAGCCAGATGGTATTATCCTGAATAAGAATTCTTTCAGTAGTATTGCCGGAAGGATAGGCATCCTCGGTTTTTGAAAGAGTCTTAGGAGTCAATTCATAATTTACAGGAATTGACTGTGCAGATAAATTTATGATAATTAGAAAATATGTAAGGAAAATTTTTTTCATATTAGTTCACGGTCATCAAATGAATTATTGTATTACTCAGATTCCCGCTTTTATCTTTTGCCTGGAATTCAAATTTCCACTGACCGATTTGAGTTGTAGCAGAAAAAGAATTCTTGAATGAATAAATTCCATCACCAGCAGTTCTATCTCCAAATGTATCAAAGTTACCATCATCAACCATTAAGAAATAGCCCAATCCATTTTGCGGATCAACCTGAGAACCATCGGGTCTGAATAATTTGAAATAGACTTGAGAAATATCCCCGGGTCCGTTTCCATCTTCAACTTTTAGCGTGAATACAAAAGTTTCTCCTCTTACAACCGAATTTGGAATTGTTAAATTGGAAATTACAGGTGAATAACTTATCTGGCTGTTATTGTAGTTGAAGTAATGAGACGCAACTTTAGCAAGATTTTCAGAAACCGGTTTTACATTATCCTCAACAAAATAATTTATGTAATACCTACCGGATGAAAATCTTTTACTAATTCCAATCTTTGCAGAGTAAATATTATCATTTGATTTCTGGTCACCATTCAAAGCTGAATTGCCATTATCAAACATCTGGGATGAGGAAGTAATTGTTGTGCTACCATCATCAGATTTAATTTGCAGCCATACTTTGTTAATATATTTCGAATTATCAAATTCTATTGTTGTTATAAGGGTTGAATCCGCTGAAGAATAACTGAAATTAGCCGGTGCTGAAATGGTTTTTACTTTATAGTAAAGTTTTGCCTGTTCAACTATTCCATCGGGAATTTTTTCGCATGCATTTATAATTAATACTGATAACGGGACTATGAGTAAATAAACTAACTTGTTTTTATTCAAAACCTTTTGGCAAGTAACTTTGAATTGTATAAAAAAAGAAAAAATCATAGAAATATTGCCTTGTCTATAAATTAACTGATTGTAGAAATTAAAGTAGCAAAGTTTCTATAATTTTTTCCTTTTAACTGTGGCAAAAGTAGAAATCGCATAAGTAAATGTCAAGACAATTTAATTTTACATCTACTTTCACATTGTAATAACAAATGGGGATGGTGAAAAAGAAAGAATAAAAATAATTATTGCAACAAAACCCAAAATCATTCTTGTAGAATTTAATTTTTCGAAATGCGGAACCGGGGGATGCTTTACTTTTATTACAAAATATAAAATAAACGCCCAGAGTAACCATCCTGTCCATCCGAATCCAAAATCATAATTCAATAATGAACTTAACAAACCTGAGATACCCAGAAATGCCAACCCTATCATAGAGATGCTTGCTATTGCTTCATGAATTTTTTCACCGAACATGCTGAAGATAATATGACCGCCATCCAATTGACCGACCGGAACTAAATTCATCGCGGTAATAAACAGACCGAACCAGCCGACACATAAATAAGGATAGTGATAAATTTCGGACATAGGAGGAACAAACTCATTAGCGTTTGTAAAGAGAGCTCTTAATATTTCGAATAAAATTGTGCCACCAAATTCCAGATGAATTCCTTCTTTACCGTATTCAGGTGTAAAGTAATCCGGGTGAATTTGTAGAATATAATCGACTGATGGTAAATGAGTAAATCCATAAATTAGAACAGCAGTGCTTGCAATAAATCCGGCGAGAGGACCGGCAACACCAATATCAAACATTGCTCTGTTTGTTGGTATTACCGATTTAGTTCTAATTACAGCACCCATTGTTCCGAAGTTGAAAAAACCCGGTATAGGTGGAAATGGGATATAATATGGAAGTGTTGCTTTTACTTTGTGATATACTGCTGCAAAGTAATGTCCGAATTCGTGAAATGTTAGTATAAATAAAATTGATAGTGCATAAGGAAGTCCGCGAACCATATCTGCAAATTCATAAGGGCCCATTTTACCTGTTGTCCATTCCATTCCCGCAATAATGGTTGTAATGAAAGTAATTACAAATAATATGATATGTATCAGATAACTTTTTTTTCTTGGTTTATCTGTAGAAACCTGTTGCGATGAAAATGAATATTCTTCCGGCATAATTATAGATCCAGATTTATTCCTATTGCAGAATACGTTTTTGTAAAATCGAAATATTCGCCATGAATACTTTTACCTGAGTAATAATTAAAGTAGATGCTAAACCCACGTCCATCGGGTTTGCCGAATTTTATTCCGGCTGAAAAGGAATGGTTAGCAGAATACTTACTGAGATTTACAAGCTTGAAATCATAAGCTAGAAAAGGCGACAGGGTTTCAGAGTCAAATTGATTACCCACATAATCAAACCCCAACTGATAAATATCTTTACCAAGATAATCCGGTGTTACATGGAAAAGATATGTTATTCCGGCATAAACCCGCAGCGAGTTGAATTTTACGAACGGTATTAGTTCAATAAATTCTCTGCTATAAACACGCGGATTTAATCCATCGCGCCACTCTCCTTTTGAAGCATCATAATGTCCATCAACAAAATGGGCGCTAATATGACTTATACGAACCCGCGTTCCGTATTCATATTGGTCTTCAACTTTTTTATAACTTCCGTTAATCCCGAATAAGTAATCAACAGCATCAACCGGAAAATGGAAATCTTTTTCTCCGCGTAAAAGCGTATATGTGAATAAGTCCGCTCCAAATGAAAAGACTTCACTTTCATTCTTACTGTAATGAAAAATATCCAGCGAGTTGCCAATATCTAAACGAAGTTCATTCTTAGAAAGCTGAAATAAGAATCCCAATTTAGGTTCAAGTGTATTGGCGATAAATGGCTGAATATTTAGACTTCCCGGGAATAAATCTAAATTTTGTGAAAGTGTTGATATCGTTATAAAGAAGAATAAGAGAATTGTTTTTTTCATTTCAGTAATATGAATTTTATTAGAGCTATTGAATTAAGAGTAATTATAATTATTTACAACCAATCCGAAATTATACATTGTTCATTCTTCATTATACATTCACTAGAACTCTCTTCCCTTCCATTTAATATTACGGTTAGGTAAAACTACAAAAGGAAGAAGAACAACATAAATAATAAAGTAGATTTCAAATGCCAGGAAATGACTCAAACGAATTTTCAGGTTCAGTCTTTTATAAACCGGCATAACAAAAAAATAGTCGATACATAATTTTAAGAGGCACAAATATAAAGCCGAAGTTGAGAAAAAGAAAGGTGTTAATAAAATACAGACATGTGTTAGAAATCCCCACAACATAACAATGTAACCGATAAAATCACTTTCAGCACCTCCGACTCCCCATCTTTTCTTCTGCCAGAAAAGGGATTTAAGATCGGGGCAAGCTTTAGATGTAACTAATCCCCCGGCATCAAGAGGATAAATTATTTTATACTTCTTCAAATTGTTTATTGCCATTAGAAGATTAAAATCTTCTGTTACAGAGAATTTTAATTTTTCATAACCGCCTATTTCATCATAAGCGGATTTTCTATAAGACATGTTATTACCGATGCAGCTAAGCGGTTTTTTAAGATTAATTGACCCGGCTGCCACAGTTAAAAGGTAAACAAAATCAATTGCTTGCATCCCTTCAAATGCGGTTCTATCACTCTGAGTAGTATAACCGCCGACAAATCCCACTTCCTTCTGATAGTATGAAGCAAGAGTCTTTGCCCATTGAGGTGAAACAGTGCAGTCTGCATCAGTTGTAAGAATTACTTCACCACTACAAATCTTAATTGCGTTAGCAAGTGCATTTGTCTTTCCTTTTAACGAACCGATTGCCTCTTCAGGAATTAAGATCTTGAACTTCTTTTTATCAACTATAAAAGAATTGATCAACTCGCCGGTGATATCGGTTGAATGATCATTCACAATAATTATTTCAATTCTGTCTTCGGGATAGATTAATTTGTTAAGAGATTCAAGGCAATTAAGAATATTTTCCTCTTCGTTCCTGGCAGCAACGATAACTGATATATAAGGTAAATCTTCATCTTTTAATCTGGGGAAAGTAAAACCAGCACCAATAGAAAAGATGATTAGTTCGATAAAATAAAGAGAGATAACACAGAGAAAAATAACTTCGAATAATGTCACGATTTTAATTCCATCCGTTAATTAAATATAAATAATATTATTCAGCCAAACATTATATTGGGATTAAGATTTCTCCCATTTATAGAGTTTTATTAAATGCCGGCAAGGATCAGACCTCTAAAACGATTCGGACAGAATTATTTAACCGACAAAAATATTATTAACAAAATTGTGGACACCTTTAATCCGGCAAAAGAACATAGCATTGTAGAAATTGGACCCGGCACCGGAGCGCTTACAAGAACCATATATGAAAAGATCGGTCCTTACACAGTGGTTGAAATTGATACAAGAGTAATTGATAACTTACGAAATGAATTTCCCGGACTGAATGTTATTAATCAGGATTTTCTTGAAATTAACTTAGAAAAACTTACACGACAAAATAATAAGTTGAGGATTATAGGAAATATTCCATACAATTTAACTTCCTCAATATTGTTCAAATTATTTTATGACCGGCGCTACATTAATGATGCGTTGCTAATGGTTCAGTATGAGGTTGCTAAAAGAATGACTGCAAAACAAGGAAGTAAAGATTATGGAATACTAAGTGTGCTGCTGAATTATTTCGCAAATACAGAATTATGTTTTAAAATTTCTCCAAACGTGTTTTATCCTAAGCCAAACGTTTGGTCTGCAATTGTGCATATTAGGTTCGATAAAGAAACTAACCCCGGAATAAAAGACGGTGATTTTATAAAAGTTGTTAAAGCATCTTTTGGAAACAGGAGAAAGACGCTTAAAAATTCACTCAGTAACAGTATATTCAATAAAAGTATCATTGATGTGAAATCATTTCCATTAAGCAAACGGGCGGAAGAATTATCAATCGATCAATTTATTGAATTAACAAAATTATTAAAGGAGAATCCGGATGGCTGAAGAATTAAAAAGTTTGCATGACCTACTGGATGAAGATCCGGAAATTATTAATAATATTAAGGTTCTTATAGATGAGCAAGCTGCTCAGAGTTTATTAAGTATCTTTAAAGATATTCATCCGGCAGATATAGCAGAAATTATTAATCACCTTACTAAAGATGAAGCAAAATTTGCATTCAGTACTTTAGATACAGAAACAGCAAGCGAAGTAATCTTAGAACTTGATGATAATCTGAGAGAAAAAATTCTTGAAGATGTTACTGCCGAAAAAATTGCTGACATTGTTGATGAACTTGATACAGATGATGCAACCGATATCGTAAGTG
>JAGXSM010000072.1 GCA_018333725.1 Melioribacter sp.
AAAAAACGGGCACTTGAGAACAAACATACTTTATGTATTGGAAGAAGTCATGGAATACACGCAGAAGCTTATTCAATGGGATTAAAATTTGCGTTATGGTATGAAGAGACCAAACGGAATATTGAACGTTTAGAAAATGCTATCAAGAATATCAGTGTTGGAAAGATTTCCGGTGCAGTCGGAACTTTTGAGCATTTATCCCCAAAGGTTGAAGAATATGTTTGCGAAAAATTAGGTTTGAGTGCCGAACCGGTTGCAACCCAGGTTGTTCAGCGAGACCGTCATGCAGAGTTTTTAACAACAATTGCGGTAATTGGTGCTACACTTGAGAAAATTGCAATTGAAATCCGGCACTTACAAAGAACAGAGGTATTAGAAGCAGAAGAATATTTTTCTAAGGGACAGAAGGGTTCTTCAGCAATGCCGCATAAGAGAAACCCGATAATAAGTGAAAGGATTACAGGGTTGGCGAGATTGTTAAGAGGTAATGCACAATCAGCATTAGAAAATGTAGCGCTCTGGCACGAGAGGGATATCTCCCATTCATCTGTTGAGAGAGTAATTATTCCGGATAGTTGTATAATTCTTGATTACATGTTAGGTCTTGCTACAAAACTAATCGATAACCTGATTATTTACCCTGAGCAAATGTTAAAAAATCTTAATCTAACACGAGGATTAATCTTCTCGCAAAAGGTCCTGTTACTTCTTACCGAAAAAGGAATCTCAAGAGAAGATTCTTACCAGATAGTTCAGAGCTCGGCAATGGAAGTCTGGAAGAATGAGAAGACAGATTTATTAAGTGAGTTGTTAAAAAATGAACAGATCAAAAAAAATATTGGCAAAGATGAGTTAGAGAAGATTTTTGATCACTCAGAATTACTTAAGAACATCGATTACATTTTTGAGCGGTCAATCGGCAGTTAAAGAATTAATAAAAATATTGAATACCTTATTTACTTTGAATTACTGAAGAGAAAGTGAAACTTTTAATGCTTTATCAACAGCCATCATTTTAATTTTATCAAGAGTTCCAAACTTCGTAATTAATCTTTTATCTTTATCAACAGTTCTTATTTGGCCACAATCAATGTAACTCTCTTCAGATAATCCACCTTCTCCTTTGTTCAGAAATATCATAATAGGCAAAGGTTTAACTATTTCTTTTACACTTGTGATTGGAGCAATAATTGTAACAGGACTGAATTTATTGCCAATATCATTCTGAATTATTACAGCTGGTCTGGCTTTGCCAATCTCTCTGCCAACAATAGGATCAAGATTTACAAGATAAACATCACCTCGGAGGAGAGGAAAAATGATTCCAGTTTTATTCTTTATCTGCATATTTCCAGTCCTCTTGAGATTTCAGATAATAATCATAATTGGCTTTATAACCCTCTTCAAGTTCTTTTTCAATTTTCTCTTTCTCAATTTCGTCAATGTACTTGAGTAATGCTTTACGAGCAATTTCACTTACCGTTGATTTAGTATGTTTTGAAATTTGATTGACTTTATCAGATAAATCTGAGTTAACAAAAAAACTCAACCGTTCCTTTTTACTTTTTATTTGTATGGAAGGCATTTTTTCTCCATTGTCTAATATTTATCATAAAAATACACAATAATATGTGTATATACAAGTGTAAAATGACGTGAATAGTATTGTGAAAGACCGGTGTAATAAGCAGATCCTCCTGACCAACAAAGTTGGATATTAGGAGAAATGTAATATGTATCAAGAAAGTTTAGTAAAATATTAATCGACTGCTATCATAGAGTGTGATTAAGAAAGCTAAAATTGCTGTCTCATTTGTTAAAATTTAAGCAGTTAATTCAAGCTTAATAAATTAATTTACGAAAATATTGGCGTTTCATTTTCACCCTAAAATTAGACAAGTGGTTTAGCCTAAATTTTCATCATAAATCTAGAAATGTCAATAATTATGAATTATTGAGAAATCCTCTCATCCATGATGATAATTATTGTAATTAAGATACTTTTCTTTATTTAAATTTGGCTCGGTGTAATCTTGACAAATTTTTTCTCTTATATTATATTAGCACTCAATTTTATAGAGTGCTAACCATAAATTAAATAAACAGGAGGTAAAAATGGCTCAATTCAAAATCCAACCATTACAGGATCGGGTAATTGTAAAACCAAAAGAAGCTGAAGAAACAACAAAAGGCGGTATTATATTACCAGATACAGCAAAAGAAAAACCAATCGAAGGAACAATTGTCGCAGTTGGTGAAGGTAAAACAACAGAAGACGGGAAACTTATTAAGCTTACTGTAAAAGTTGGTGATACTGTTCTATACGGAAAATATTCCGGAACTGAAGTTAAGATTGAAGGGGAAGAATATTTAATTATGCGCGAAAGCGATATTTACGGAATCGTTAAGTAAAACAAAGTTTGAAAAAATATAAGGAGAATTAATATGGCAGCAAAAATAGTTGAGTATAGCAGTGATGCAAGGACAGCATTAAAAAACGGTGTTGATAAATTAGCCAATGCTGTGAAAGTTACATTAGGTCCAAAAGGACGTAATGTAATTATCGATAAAAAATTCGGTGCACCTACAGTAACAAAAGACGGTGTTACAGTTGCAAAAGAGATTGAACTTGAAAACCCGATAGAGAATATGGGTGCTCAGATGGTCCGCGAAGTTGCTTCCAAAACAAGTGACGTTGCCGGTGACGGAACAACAACCGCTACAGTATTAGCCCAGGCAATTTACCGTGAAGGATTAAAGAACGTAACAGCCGGTGCTAACCCAATGGACTTAAAAAGAGGGATCGACCTATCGGTTACAAAAGTAATAGAATACTTAAAATCAATTTCAAAAGAAGTTGGCGGACGTGAAGAGATTGCTCAAGTTGGTGCAATTTCTGCTAACAACGATAAGGCTATCGGTAACTTGATTGCCGATGCAATGGAAAAAGTAGGCAAAGATGGAGTTATCACGGTTGAAGAAAGCAAATCAGCAGATACTACTTTAGAAGTAGTAGAAGGTATGCAATTTGACCGCGGTTATATTTCACCTTACTTCGTTACTAATTCCGAGACAATGGAAGCAACATTAGAAGATCCATACATATTAATTCACGACAAAAAAATCTCTGCAATGAAAGATCTTCTCCCGATCTTGGAGAAAATTGCACAAGCTGGACGATCACTTGTAATTATTGCTGAAGATTTAGAAGGCGAAGCACTTGCAACCTTAGTAGTTAACAAATTACGCGGTACACTAAAAGTATGTGCTGTTAAAGCTCCCGGATTCGGTGATAGAAGAAAAGCAATGTTAGAAGATATTGCAATCTTAACCGACGGAACAGTAATCTCTGAAGAAAGAGGATTCAAATTAGAAAACTCAACTTTAGATTACTTAGGACGTGCAAAGAAAGTTGTTATTGATAAAGACAATACTACAATAGTTGAAGGCTACGGAAAGACTGAAGACATTAAGAAGAGAATTAACGAAATCAAAGCTCAGATTGAAAAGACAACATCAGATTACGATAAAGAAAAACTTCAGGAAAGATTGGCAAAATTATCCGGCGGTGTTGCAGTTCTTAAGATTGGAGCAGCAACAGAAGTAGAAATGAAAGAGAAAAAAGCCCGTGTTGAAGATGCACTTCACGCAACAAGAGCAGCTGTTGAAGAAGGAATTATCCCCGGCGGTGGAGTTGCTTTCGTAAGAGCCATCAATACTCTTTCAAAACTTCAGGGTGAAAACGTTGATCAGAACACGGGTATTAAGATAATTCAAAAATCACTTGAAGAGCCGTTAAAACAGATCTCTGCAAATGCCGGTTTGGAAGGTGCTGTTGTATTGAACAAAGTACTTGAAGGAAAAGATGACTATGGATTTAACGCTGCAACAGAAAAATATGAAAACCTTGTAAAAGCCGGAGTAATTGATCCTACTAAAGTAGCAAGAACAGCTTTAGAAAACGCTGCTTCAGTTGCTTCCCTCTTAATTACAACAGAAGCTGTTGTATACGAGAAAAAGGAAGAAGAAAAACAAATGCCTCCAATGCCGCACGGCGGTATGGACGGAATGTATTAAAAGCAATGTAAAATGTACAATGAATAATGTATATAAAAGATCCCGCGACAGTGCGGGACTTTTTTATTGTAAAAAAATCATCGTCTTAAAATAATCAAGAGTAATTTTCAAACCCTCTTCCCTGCTTACCTTTGGAGACCAATTAAGAATAGTTTTAGCTTTAGAGATATCGGGCTGACGTATTTGAGGATCATCGATTGGTAAATCTTTATAAATAATTCTGCTTTTTGAATTAGTAATTTGAATTACTTCTTTTGCAAAATCTTCTATAGTAATTTCCTCGGGGTTACCGATATTAACAGGAAGTACTTCACCAGACATAAGAAGTTTATAGATTCCATCGATAAGATCACTTACAAAACAAAAACTTCTGGTCTGTTTTCCATTTCCATAGACTGTAATATCTTGACCTTGCAGTGCCTGGGAGAAGAAGGTAGGTAATGCTCTACCGTCATCAAGCCGCATCCTTGGTCCGTAAGTATTAAATATTCTTACAATACGGGTCTCAAGGTTATGATAGCGTTGGTAAGCCATTGTAATAGCCTCAGCAAATCTTTTTGCTTCATCATAAACACCACGTGGACCGACCGGATTAACATTACCCCAGTAATCCTCTTTCTGAGGATGGATCATCGGGTCGCCATAAACCTCGGAGGTTGAAGCAAGCAGGAAGCGAGCTTTTTTATCCTTTGCCAGTCCAAGAGCTTTATGGGTTCCAAGGGATCCGACTTTAAGAGTCTGAATTGGAAGTTTAAGGTAGTCGATCGGACTTGCAGGAGAAGCGAAATGAAGAACATAATCCACAGATGATGGGACATGAATAAAATTTGTTACATCGAGCTTAACAAACTGAAAGTTTTCGAGACCAAATAAGTGCTCAATGTTTTCGAGGCGTCCGGTTAAGAGGTTATCTAAGCAGATTACTTTAATATTTTCATTAATAAGGCGATCGCAAAGATGAGAGCCCAAAAATCCCGCCCCGCCGGTAACAACAGCAACTTTATCACTCATTTAAACTTTCAGCCGGCTTTTCTTAGATCCGTTTGTGGGACGAGAATAGTAATAATAATACTTATAATAAGAACTATATCCACTACGGAAACTGAAATTATTAAGCAACACACCGAGGAAAGTAGAGTTATCCCTTTTAAGAACTTCAACAGATTTTTCGAGCAGATCCATCTCGGTGTAATTGGCCGAAACGACAAGTAAGGTTCCATCAACAACCTGGGCTAATATTTCAGAGTCGGTTACAGCAATTAATGGAGGAGAGTCGATGATAACATAATCAAAATTATTTTTCAATTTCTGGATGAAGCTCTCCATTTGAGTTGAACCTAAGATTTCTGAAGGGTTAGGCGGAATTGTTCCGGCACTTACATAGAAGAGGTTATTTACTTCAGTTGAGCGGACAATATCTTCGAATGAGGTCTGACCAAAGAAATAATCAGTAAATCCGGGGAATCTTTTATGATTGAATACTGAATGGATCCTCGGTTTTCTTAAATCGGCATCCAGAATAATAGTCTTAAAATTTGCCTGAGCAAAGCTTCCGGCAAGGTTAACCGAAGTTGTCGTTTTACCTTCCTGAGAAGTAGGAGAAGTAACAAGTATTACTTTAAGAGTTTCTTTATCGAGCTTGGAGAATTTAATACGAGTTCTAAGAGCACGGTAGGCTTCGCTTGCAGAGGCATCAGGTTTTTTAGCAACAATAAATTCGAAATCCTTATTGCCGGTATCAATTCCTTCAATTTGAGGGATCCATGCAAGGATATTGATATTCTTTTTCTGAATATCCTCCGGGGTTTTAATCGTATTATCAAAATGATCTTTAACGAATGCAAATGCAACACCCATTCCAATACCAAGGATTAAACCTATTAAAACGATCATCAGTCTATTTGGTTTAGAAGGTAATAGAGGTATAAGTCCTTCGTCAATCACTAACACATTCCCGGGGACGGATTGTTCATTTATAATGGCTTCCTGAAAGCGTTCTTCAACCTGAGTAAATAATTTTTCATATGAAGCTTGTTCTCTCTGAAGACGTGCAAGGTCAATTGTGCTGGTAGGTAATTTATTGAGACGCTTATCGTAATCCTCAACAATTTCGCTTAATTTTTTATATGAAGCAACAAGTGCCTGATATTTAACTTCTTCCTCCAGTACTTTACGAGTAAGATCTTTTATTTCTTCAGGGCTTGAAGCAAGAACGCCTGCTCGATATACAGATAACTGGTTATTTAATTTATTTCTTAACTCATCAATTCTAGTATCATATTCTTTTATCAGTTCGTTTTTCCTTTGGGTATTAGCAGAAGTAGCAACAGCACGATCCTTCTGGGTTTTAATGTCTGCAATCTGAAGTTGCAGATTTTTTATGTAAGGTTCTGTAGCTAAACTTTCTATGTAGTCTTTGATTTCAGGGTCCTGTTTTTCCAACTCAGCTTTATATTGGTTTAATGTTTTTTCTGCAATCGTAAGATCAATCTTTGTGGCATTTAATTTGGCTTCAAAATCGGATGACTGGGCAATAAGGGTTCTTGCCTGTTCTGGTAACTGAACAATTCCTTTTTGCTCCTGATAGGCAAGTAAAGTCTCTTCCACAGTTCCTAATTCGCGTAATTTTTCATCTCTTTGCTTAGCGAGGAAATCTTTAATTGCAGTTAATTGCTGACGGTTATTAGCTAAATTAATCTCTTTATAAGCTGCAGCATATGCATTAGCTACAAGGGCAGATTCTTTTGGAGATTTAGATTCAACAGATATCTCGACAATATCAAGTCCCCTTTTCTGATCTATTGAAACACTGGATTCAAGGACTTTAACAATTCTTTCAATAGTTTTTAATTTTAGAACCGGGCTATTATTTTCTAAATCGTCGAGAATTAGGGAATAATTTTTTTTATCACTACTTACCTTAAAAGAATCTACTAAACTTTTAGCCACCTTCTCTCTAAGTTTATAGCTTTTCAAAATTTCAATTTCGTTAGAAATAAATCGGTCGCTGCCAAAATCCTGGAATTCTGGAATAAGAGATCCTTGCAGAACGCTTCCGGAAGGTTTTGCTATTTTAAGAACAGTAGTTGACTTATAGATATTAGGCGCATTAACTGCATAAATTATAGCAACTAAGAGTCCAGTAATACTAATTATGATTATTGGAAGAAGATTTAACCTCACCAGATTAAGATAATCTTTTAGAGTATTTACATCCTGGCCGTTGTTATTAAAATTTGTGTTATCCATTTTAATTCCTGACAAGATTAAGGATAAGAATTCCTATTGAAACCAGTGCGCTAAGAATAGTAGCCCACATAGAGACAACATCACGTGCATAATATCTAGGAGAACCAGGTACAACCAAAATATCACCGGCTTCTATAAAAGGAACAGGTCTTTTTTTCGAATCGAGTTTGGATTCCCAGAGCAGATCATTAAAATTAAAGACAAACATTTCCTGTGAGCCGTCTTCTTTATTTCTATAGAGCCTTAGGTCATCGAGGTGTGAGTCGTTACTGGGTCCACCAGCATATGAGAGTAAATCTAAAAGAGAAGTATATGTCGGAACAAGATATCTACCGGGGTAGCGGACAAATCCCCATACGGCAACCTTAATATTAACTGCATCAGGATCAGAAAGATCAAAATATCCGCTTTGTGAATTGTATCTGAAACCTGTTTTTGTACCTAATTCATAATCTGTAATTTGAGAAAAGATGTTAGATGAAAATGATATAAATAATACGGCTGCCAGAATTAAAAATCTATTCATTTTTTTTACCTGCTGATATTTACATTTTCTGAAATATTTAGAGTTATTTTCATAGAAGCAAAATAACTTCCTAGAAAACCAAGAGAAAGACCAATAATGAATGTAATAATATGAATTACCCCAAAATCAAAAGAGAATTTAATATTAATATTAATCGCTGTCAATAATTTCAATATTACATAATTTATAACAAAGCAAATAATAGAAGAGAATAATCCGATTAGAATACTGTAAATATAGATCGGAATTTTAATAGCAGAGATTTTTGCACCGACTAATTTCATAGTGTTATAGAGATTTTTATTATTCTCATACTGGACTCTGTTATTGCTATAGACAAGATAAACCGACAGCAGGATTAATAGAAGCGAAGCAATATAAATTGCAACCTCCAAGGAACGCAGTATCTTAAGAATTCTTACAACTACATTAAAATCATAAACCACGTCTGAGACACCAGGGATTGATTTTAGGTCGGAGACAAGCACTTCAAAATTTTTCTCGCTGACAGATCCCGCATTGAAGTTAAACGCGAAAGAATTCGGAAGCGGATTATAATCGAGAACACTTCTAAAATCTTCTCCGGTCTCCCGGATAAAATCTTTTGCCGCATTTTCTTTTGAGACAAACTTTGCAGAACTTACATAAGATTTCTCTTCGATAAGAGTTTGAGTCCTTTCAATATCATTTTTATTCAACGAATCCTTAAGGTAAAGATTTATCTCAATGTTCTGCTTTATACGGTCAGAGAAATCGCGTGAAATAAAGATCATAAAGATAGAAAGCGATGTTAGAAAAACAGCAATAGTAGTAATAGTAATTGTTACTATTGAAGCAATCGAAGAGCGCCTGAAAATTCTAAAAGTTTCTTTTAAGTAAAACATCATATTAAATTATAAGCGAAAAATTATAAATGATAAATTATTGTCAATAGAGTTCTTCTTTAAAAGTTGGATTCATCATTCCATCTAACAATCCGCCATCTATTATCCTTATCTTTCTTAAGCTCAAGGTTTACTCTTCCGTCAACAAAAATAATATCCGTTGGGTTGAATGTAATAGTAAGATTAAAACTCCTTATTATTCTTGTCGAGTCCCCCGTAATTGTAACAATATTATTCCATATAAGATCTAACCGCTGGGAGTTCTGGAAGAGTCCGTATGTTACTTTCATTTCCTCGTCTCTTCCCCAGTTATAATCGACACCTAAATTATAATCTCTAAAAGAAAAAATAAAATTCTGATCGAGAAGTTTGCTATAGATCAAAGTATCTTTAAATGTATAGGCATACTGAAAATTCTGGAATACACCGCTTACCGATTTCTGATCGCTTATTAATCCGCCGCCCTGACCAAGATTCTCATCAATTGCAGGGGCAAAGGGATTTAGACAGCTAATAAGCATGAGTGGAATAATCCCGATCAAAAAAAGCTTTTTAATATGTCCTTCCTTTAAGATCACTCCAGCAGTTCAGATTTTCTTTTTTAATATCCTGCCAATCGACAATAACCCACTGATTGCGTGAATCCAAAAATATTTTGAATAGTGCACTACCCGAATAAGGTCCTGCAAATGTAAGATTATTTGAGGATATATTTATAGTATAATCTAAAGCATAAATCGCACTATCCCCCAATGGAGTATTAACCACATTTGTAAAATTAAGGGAGAGATTGGCTCCCTGAGCTTTAAGATTGTTAAGATACTGCCTTTCGGAACTAAAACTCCAACCGTTTAGAACGGGATACTGAGCAATTGAGCCGGTTGCCGGAATAAACAAAAACCTTTTCTTTAAGAACGAGGAGTCGACAAAACATGAGAGATAATTTTCTATAATTTTATCTTCGAGTGAGGACTTAAAATTCTGAAATAATATCTGGGGTGATGTAGCCGGGATATTTCCACTTCCGGGTTTAAGGGGCTCCTCGGGTGTCCGTGTAGTAAGTAGATCACACGAGGTAAGTAGTAGAATAACAAACAATATTTTTATTTTAGAAGAGATCATTTCTTAAAAATAATTATTAACCTTTCTGAAGTTTGTTCATCATACTCACAACCTTTATAATCGCCAAATATTCTGAGCACACTATAACCAAAACTTAAAAAACGTTCAAGGATAAAATCTTTTGAATAGAGTTTAACAGATTCGTAAAATTCCTTCCTCTTAAGACTATCTGAGATCTTAATTGTTTTTATTACCCGATCATCCTTAATCTCTCTTTTCTCTTCTACGGTATAGGAATTAATTTTCTTTAAGGATGATGGAATTAAGTTTTCAGTAAGATAATTTTTATTTACATAGTCGAGAACAAAGAATCCATTTTTTTTTAAGAATGAGTAAGCATTTCGTGGATAAGAAAAATTCTCCTCATCGGACTTAAAATATCCAAAACTTGTAAAGAGGTTTAAGACGGCATCAAACTCTTTCTTAAAGTAAACATCTCTTATATCAGCTCTTAAGAGTAATGGAATAAACCCCAACTTAAGGGCATTATTCTTAGCCTGAATTAAAAATGGTTTGCAGAGATCAAACCCGACAACATTAAAACCAAGTGAGTTAAGATAATTAAGGTGCCTTCCGGCTCCACACGGGCCATCGAGTATAAGATTGCGTTTATTCAATTGCGTAGTCTTTAGAATAAGATCGATCAG
>JAGXSM010000073.1 GCA_018333725.1 Melioribacter sp.
AAGATCCTATCTGCGCGAGAGTATGTCCTACAAAGGCAATTTATAAACGGAAAGACGGAATTGTTCTGATTGATGAAAAGAAATGCATTGGATGCAGATATTGTGAGTGGGCGTGCCCTTATGGTTCACCTCAATATAATTCCGAAAAAGGTGTAATGTCTAAGTGCACCCTCTGTTACGATTACATTGATGAAGGTAAAAACCCATCATGTGTTGACGCCTGTCCAATGCGCGTGCTGGAATTTGGCGAGATTAAAGAGCTTAGAAAGAAATATGGCGATGCCGCAGAAATTTATCCGCTTCCGGATAAAAACATAACAAAACCTGCGGTTGTAATTAGTCCTCATAAAGATTCATTTAAATCAAAAGGTAAATTAAGCGTAGCAAATAAAGAGGAAGTTTAACATGCTCTCGTCCGATTGGCCGCTGATATTATTTACATTGTTTGTTCAAATGTCGGTTGGCACATTTTTGTTTTTAGGAATTCTGCACGATGTAAGTTTTGTTAAGCTGGAAGAGAGAATTTTTGAAATGGTAAGCAATTCTTTGCTCAAACTAATTTCCGTTATTCTCATGCTTGCAGTAATGGCATCGCTCTTTCATCTCGGAAGTCCGCAAAAGGCAATTAATGCACTGAATAATCTGGAATCCTCCTATCTAAGCAGAGAAATACTTTCTCTTATTATTTACATTCTATTTGGCGGAGTTTTTCTTATTATCTATATAAAGTATAACACAAAGATATTGTTAATATTTTTCTTGGCTTTAATTACTATTTTATTCGGTTTCCGGACAATTTATTACATGTCCTCAATTTATATGTTAGAGACAGTTCCCGTCTGGAACAGTCTTTTTACACCACTATCATTTTACCTGTCCGTTTTATTGCTGGGAAGCAGTTTAATATTCTATTCATTAATAAGAATTATAAATAGAAATAATTTGTTAACCGCTCCCGACGAATCGACAGGAAAAAAATTAAGCTTTACATTACACTTTCTTCTTATCACAACAAATTTATTGGTATTGCTAAACCTTACTCTGTTTTTCATTCAAATTGTATATTTAAGCACCGGCGATGAAACGTTAAGAGCCAGTTATGATCTGCTGGTTAAAGAGAATCTGTTTTTTGTTATTTCAAAGATTATTTTATTAGTAACAGCAATTGCGTTTTCATTTTCATTAATAAAAAAATTCCGCATAGAGAAAGTCTTGTTAAGTCTTAATCGGTATTCAACTTTTTATTTTGTTCTAATAATATTGATCGAATTAATTGGCCGCTATCTTTTCTATGCAAGCTATCATAGAATTGGGGTTTAGTAAATAAAATTTAAGGAGAGTGTCATGAAAAAAATATTTACTATGATTTTAGTATTAAGTGCAACACTTAATTTAAGTGCTCAATCCTGGTATAACTATACAACGGTCAATACAAACGGTAAACTTACGGACAATAATGTTGAATGTCTGGCTGTTGATGCAAACGGAGTTCTCTGGGTAGGCACATACTTCACCGGGCTTGTTAAGTTTGACGGGACTAACTGGACTAATTACAACACATCAAATTCCCCATTAAAGGATAAAACCATAATTGATGTAGCAGTTGATAAACAGAACAACGTTTGGGTTGCTAATTATGCTAATGGTGTTTTCAGATTTAATCCATCTACAAATACATGGACTCAATTCACAAAAGAATCCGGCGCATTAACTAATAATTATACTTATGCTCTGGAAGTTGATAATCAGGGTAATGTTTGGGTTGGATTAACTCCCACTGGCTACAACGATCCGGGTGTTTTAAGATATAATGGAAGCAGCTGGGCTCAGGGAAATGTATTTAAAGATAATTTTAATAGTTATGGCGCAGAAGCAATTGGTATTGATAAAAACGGAAATGTCTGGTGCGGTACCAGAATAGGTCTTTATAAATTTGTTGGCACTAAATGGACTTTTTTTTCAATGGAAAATACTCAGGGTGGACTTGGCGGAAATTATATTAGAACAATTGCCGGAGATGCTTCTGGAAATGTTTGGGTAGGAACAACCGATTATGTCAATTTTCAAACTGTGGGTGGAGGACTTTCAAAATATAACGGATCAACATGGACAATTTACAAATCATCAGCTTACCCGATTGATGATTTTGTATCGGCAATTGGATTCCGGAATAATGATGTGTGGATTGGTACCGGTTTTTGCGGGCAGATTGGTAATAGAAAAGAATTTATGTTTATAATGGAACAACATTTACTAGTTACCAGAGTTCAAGTACTTTTCCCGGTGATTGCGTGAATGATATTGTTGTTGATAAGAACAGTAATGTATGGATTGGAAGTGCTTACGGATTAACAAAATTCGGAACAATTGTAAGTGTGAAAACAGAAGATCTAATCCCTACGGAATTTTCAATTACTGCATATCCAAATCCATTTAATCCTTCGACAACAATTGAATATGAAATTCCTAAATCGGGCTCTTATTCCTTGAAAATTTTCAATTCAATTGGAGAGGAAGTTGAAACTCTACTTAACGGGGAACTGAACACCGGACTTTACAGGACTCAATATGATGCCAGCCGGTTGGTATCTGGAATTTACTACTGCCGTTTAACGGGAACCAATATAAATATTAGCACAAAACTTATTTTAATTAAATAGAGAACAAGATGAGAAAAATATTTTTCCTGTTATTCACTCTGCTCTCTTCATTCTGCGCTCTTCACTCGCAGTCAATTCGTCCTATCCGCGATGATGTGGGTTTCTGCTGGAATGCTGACGAGATGGATTCTTTCATTAAATACCTATCTGTAGAGGTTAAAGATGTGAAATCAAACGGACAATTAATCGGCGGAATATCCGTTCACGATGATTACCTCTATGCCGGAAAAATATATTATCCATTGTTCAGCCAGATTAGCGCAAAAGAGGTCGTGATATTTGGAGTGACACACGGAACCGTCCGGAAAGAAATGAACGACCCTAAAAATGTTTTGATACTTGATGAACACAATAAATGGATTGGTCCTTATGGCAATGTTGAAATTTCCCCTTTGCGAGAGCTGATCAAAAATAAGCTCGAAAAAGATTATGTAATGATTAACAATAAAGCGCATCAGATTGAACACTCAATTGAAGCACTGGTACCATTCCTTCAGTTCTATAATCGTGATATTAAAATTACACCAATAATGATAACACAAATGTCTTACGAAAGGATGGAAGATATTAGCAGTAAACTCTCCCAAATTATTTTAGATTACATAAAAGAGAAAAATCTGAAAATAGGCAACGATATTTTCTTCCTGATTTCCAACGATGCAAATCATTACGGTGAAGATTTTAGTAACTCACCTTATGGATTGGATGCCGATGCACATAAAACTGCAACAGACAATGATAGAAGAATTATAAATGAAAATTTATCCGGAGAAATAAAAGCAGAGCGCATTGTTAACCTTACAAAAGAATTATGGACTGATCCGGAAGGAAAGAAGAATATTCCTATCTGGTGCGGTCGGTATCCAATAGTATTCGGTTTACTGACTATCAACAAAATTACCGGTAAGGTTAATGGCAAATCGGTTAATGGTGAATTGTTCGGTTACTCGGACACATTCACAGAAAAAGTTCTTCCGTTTAAAAATTCCAGTATGGGACTTACTGCACCGTTTTCATACCGTCATTGGTGCGGTTGGTTTACACTCGGTTTGTATGTTAATTAATAAGAGAGTATTATAAACTATGAATCCATGGCTGCAAATACCATCGAACGAATACGAAGAACATATGTCGGCACCCGGAGTTCAGCAGCTCCAGGTACTGAACGAAATATTCCGTAAAGTTCTGGATCAATTCAAGCCCCGTTCACTTTGTATTCTCGGGTCTACAAACGGGAATGGATTTGAGCATTTAATTGGAAGAGATATTGAAACAATTCTGGGTGTGGACATTAATTACAGGTATCTTGCTGAGTGCCGTGCATGGTTTGCAGAAGAACTCCCATCGCTTAATCTGCTATGTGTTGATATTGATCAACTCGATTTACATGATTCCGGATTAGAACTTATTCATGCCGCATTAATATTTGAGTATGTTGATGTTAAAAAACTGCTTACAAAAATTTCCGGCTGGTTGAATTATGGCGGAGTATTGAGCGTTGTACTGCAAATGCCGAGTGATTCTTCAGAACCGGTTTCGGAAACCGAATTTGAATCAATAAAAAAACTGAGTACGGTAATAAAATTAGTCGACATTAAAGAATTCTTTTACATTGCAGAAAAAAATGGTCTGAAGGAAATTTATTCTTCATATGTCCCTCTGCAGAAAGGGAAAAAGTTTTTTGTGAGCTACTTTAAAAAGATGGAGATATTTAAGATTGGATAAGAAAAAGATTAAAAACATTGCACAGAGATTCACAGAGAATGAATATTAATGGATTTGCAAAAAAAATGGACTGCTTATTAATTTCAATGTACCTGTTATAAAAAACGGTATAAGAAGATTTATCCTTTAATCTCTGTGTTTCTCTGTGACCTCTCGGAGGGCTCTGTGAAATTTCTTTGCCTTACCATATTTTCTTTACCAACTCCTCCAGTTTAGAACTATTAATCTTTCCCTCAACAAAAATCATCTCGTTATTGTTAAGCATTTTAACCAGAAGGGTGTTACTCCCGCGCTCGCTTTTTGAATATTTAGTTGAAGGATTTATTTCTATTCCTGTGCGCTTCAAAAAAGTATTCACATCTGAACCGGAATGGAATTTAATCTGAGCGATATTAACATCACCTGCATCAAGCTTAGCAGGAAGAAGATATATTTCAAACTCGCCAAGACCGTCAAAATAGTCATACCACTCCATCATACCGTTTTGAACGCCTAAAATTCCCTTAAAATATTTTATCTGATCTTTCTGCTCACTTAATAATTTATTGTTGAATAACGGAGGAGTTGAAAAATCATTCCCGGAAATTTTATTTGTGACTTGAGTAAATATTTTTTTCGATGCTTCCACTTCCTCTTTGCTTCCATTTGAATTGATTATAGAAATGTAATAACAATCCATTGCGCATTGCATCTGGTACTGTGTTAAACAACTATACTTAACCTTTTTCACCCTTTCCTCACATTTGTAATGCGAAACCGAATAGATTCCGAATGCGGAAGCGGGGTTATTCATCTTATATATCTCAATCTTGAAATTCAATCCGTTGATACTAACCTCCTGAAGCAAGAGCTTATCAAAACCATATTCAAGAAATATATCTGCACCGCCGTTTATGTATCCCCATAGACTACTTCCGTCAAATGTTTGCTCACGTGTAATTTTCATCCCGGGGAAATCATTTTCCGTCAATCTGGGGAATTCGTTTATCTGTGCGTTGATTGAGATTGTCAATGCAAGAAAGAAAAAAATGTTTGCGATTACTTTCATCGTACTCTCATAAATTTATAGAATAATAGAACGCAGATTCCGCGGATTGATTATGATCAGCGTAGATCATAATCAATCATAAAAATCGGCGTTCTATTTTAATTCTATTTTTTCCCATTTTATTTTTTCCAGCACAGCAATACCAAGATTAAGATTTTGTGCAAGGTCCATAAAAATTCTGCCGCGTGCGTTATCCTCTTTTTGAACACCACGCTTTATTCTTTCATTGATAACAATATTGTAACCAATCCTGTCAACTGCAACCGGATCAGTACCAACAAGTACGGTTTTATACTCGCAGAAAAATTGGGGATTAGCACCCGGTCCGCCATTAAAACATCCTTTTATTCCATCAACAATATTCAGTACAACTTTATCTCTAAGAGGAGGGAATGCATTTACTTCTGCGCATGTTTCTGCCCATAACTGCTTATGTAATCTTCCGGTATTTGTAACAGAGCCATATGCAAGATTTTTTAGACAGAGTGTAACCGATGAACCTGCGTTTTTTAGAATAGGAACATTTATAATTTTATCTACCATCTCCGTTACAATTTTTGTGAAGTAGGAATATTTCCCTTCATTCACCATATAAGGAATTGTCGCGGAGTCGTACTTGTCCTCGCAATCAGCCCAGTAATACCAGGTTGTATCAATCATTTTAAGACTATGAAGTTTCCCTTTTTCATCATACATAGAACCATTCTCCGGTCGTTCCGTCCCGATTATTTTTATCCCCGGAAAATTCTCATGGTTAAATCCGGCTTCGAATAATTGTTCTTCGCGACGATCCCAAATTAAAATATTGCTTCTTTTTACACCAGCAATCTCGAGTTGACTTACAATTGCTTTTGTAACTTCAACGCTTGTTGATAATTGCGGACCTGCAACAGGATTTACTTTTAATCCAATTCGCTCTTTTGGGGATACAAATTTCCGCCACGCAGCTTTTATATTTTTTTCACCGGTTAAAGAGAGCATTCCATTTTCAACCATGTCGTATGCAGCTTGATAAATGATTTTATTTTCAGAAGTGCAACTTTCATGATTTACCTGAACGACTTTTCCGGGATATTTACCCGGCATAGAGTTTTCGTTGCGAGCATATTTCAAAGCATCTTCAATGTTTGTTTTCGGCTTGGCCGGAGGTTCGGAAGTTATTTGTGCAATAGAATAGTTAGTATAGAAGAGCATAATAATCAATATAAGGGCATAATTAATTGTGCGGTTATAAAGGGTTTTCATTTTATCATTCCATAGTTATTGGAAAAGGTTAGAACAAAATTATCGACTTGAGACTTAAATGCCTAATAAAATGGATGAAAAGAAGCGAATAAAAAAGCCCCGCTGTTAACGGGGCTTTAAGTTGAACAATCAAAAATATTATTTAACCAGCATCAGTTTTTTTGTTTCGCTGAATGTACCGGCTTCCAAACGGTAGAAATAGATTCCGCTTGTTAACTTTGATGCATTGAATGTTACATTATAATAACCGGCATGCTGTTCTTTATTAACGAATGAAGCAACTTCGTTTCCAAGAATATCGAATACTCGTAATCTTACAAAGGCAGTGGTGGGTAATTGGTAACTGATAACGGTAGAAGGATTGAATGGATTAGGATAGTTCTGATTAAGAGCATAACCGGATGGAATAATATCTTTACCATCATCAACATCACTTGCGACCTCAATTTCTGCGGCAATCCAAATATCTCTATCCATATTATTCCATGCATCCTGCATAGCGTGGTAAGTATTGTCGCTCCATTTTTCCCAGGCACGCTTCTGAGCATTTCCTTCCGCATTAGCATCCATAATTAATCCGAAGCGGTCATCAATTGAAGCACCCCATTCAATTCCAATAAAGAAAGGTGTAGTAAAACTAATACCTGGTGAGATCGCGAAATAATTGTGTGATACACCCGGTGTAGTTATATCAATTACACTTGTACTGTAAGATTGAGTATAAAGTGTTGTGCCGGGCGAACCGTCCGGATTTCTTTGTTTTACCACAACATTAAAATTATCGGCAGAACCGGTAATTGTTTTTCCGGCAAAGTAGAAGTAAGCACCGGTTAATTTTGCGCTCTGTGTAATATCAAATCTCTGGTATTTGCCAAGATCCGTATAACTATTAGTTCCGGCAACATAGCCCCAGTTACCCTGATCGGTTGAAACAGTAACAGTATAAGCTGAATTACCATAGAATAAATTCTGAATTGTAGTTTGTCCGCTGAAATTGAGTTGAACAACATTACTATTATTGCTGAGATTATTAGAAGTATCGAATGCCTTCAACATGAAATAAACTGTTCCGGCCGGCATTCCGGTAATAGCAAGATTATTTTTACCAACAACCAGTATAGGAGAGTTGCCCTGAGCAGCTCCTGTTCCGGTCCATGTAGTTTGATTAGGTCCATAGTATAAATAGTATCCGGCTAAATCGGATTCGCTATTGTTATTCCATGTTAAGTTTGCGGCTCCATTTCCGGTTATTTGTCCCGCCAAATTTGTTGGTGCTACCGGTGCGGTTCCATCGGGAATGTTGATAGCTTTATTAAGGACTTTGGTTTGT
>JAGXSM010000074.1 GCA_018333725.1 Melioribacter sp.
GTCGAGGAATGACAAGCGGTGTTTATATTTACACTCTTTCGGCTAATGGAATTGTTCAAACAAAGAAGATGCTCCTTACAAAATAATTTACATACTAACCCGGCTAATTAATCGGGTTAGTATCTATTCACTTCCTTATCTTTACTTCATGGAAAAAACAGAATTAATTTTACTGCCCGGTTTAAATAGACAGGTCCGTTTTCTAATACAAAAGTTAAACGGCAAGAGCTTGCCAAATGTTCTTGTAATTGGTTCATTCAGCGAGCTTGTTGCAAATAAAATTGTAAACAAATTCGGTTCAAATGTAGAAATAATTGTAGAAGATTACGAATCGCTCATCAACTCAAAGTATATTATCCGCAATTCGACAAATATAAATGTTAAGATGATGAGTTACGACTCAACCGATTATCCAGACGCACATTTCGATTTGGTTTATGCACAAGCTTCAATTTCGCTTACTAATCGGAATAAAATTATAAAGGAGATAAAACGAGTTCTTAAACCCGGCGGATACTTTTGTGTTGGAGAGATTGTTTCGCTCGAAAAAAATGTTCCCCGGTTCGTTCAGGATATTTACGATAACTCAGATCTGCTTCCGTTGTTCGGCGAAGACCTGGAAAAATACTATGCTGAAAGAAAGTTTAACCTTATTGCCAAAGAAAATCTTTCATCAACACTAAAAGAATATTTTTCAGTATCAATTGAAAATTACAACAACATTGCCGATAAGCTGGAAAGCGGGGAAAAAAGTTTTTATAAAAAGGTGATAAATAAAATTAAGCACGAATCGAATGCTTATCTTAAACTTGGCGCTGATAAATACATCGGACTAATTGCGATGCTTATGACAAAGGAGAATAGTTGAAAAAGGGCGATCTTCTGGAGCTGGAAATTACAGGTTATGCTTTCGAAGGGAAGGGAGTTGCAAAGATTATTAAAGAAGTACTCTCTCAAACCGAAGAGCCAAAAAAATTTGTTGTCTTTGTTAATAGATCCTACCCGGGTGATAAAGTAATCGCACAGATTGGCAAAGTAAGAAAGTCCTATGCAGAAGCGCGAGTAAAAGAGTTTATTACAAAATCGAGTTTTAGAACTGAGCCAAAGTGTAAGTACTTTGGTACATGCGGCGGATGCCAGCAGCAGGATCTACTTTATGAGTATCAACTCAAATTTAAGGAAGAACAGGTTAAAGATATTTTTGAACGAATTGGCGAATTAAAAAACTTTGTTTACTTACCGATCCGGAAATGTAATAAGGAATACTTTTACCGCAATAAATTAGAGTTTTCATTTGAAAGGAAAAGGTGGTTAACTGAAGCCGAAATTGCTTCGATGCAAGAAATTACGGATAAAGATTTTGCACTTGGCTTTCACATACCGGGTTTATACGATAAGGTTATTAATATAGAGGAGTGTTTTTTACAATCAGAGCTCAGTAACCGCATTTTGAATTTTACGCGGTTTTTCTTTAAAAGTAGGTCAATTTCTATCTATTCTACTCAATATCATGAGGGTTTTTTAAGAAATCTGATAATTCGCCAATCCGAAAAAACCAACGACTTGATGGTTAATTTAGTGACCTCGGAAGAAAACGAACGCTTGTTCATAGAATATAAAGAAGCTCTGCTTAACCAATTTTCCGAAGTGACGACGGTTATAAATAACATCAATCTTAAAAAAGCTCAGGTAGCAATTGGTGATTTTGAAAAAGTCTATGCCGGTCCCGGCTATATAATCGATTACATCGACAAATGGAAATTTAGAATCAGTGCAAATTCATTTTTTCAAACGAACACCTCGCAAGCGGAAAAGCTTTACACTACCGCACTTGAGTTCGCACAATTCAACGGAGAAGAAACTGTATATGATCTCTATTCGGGTGCCGGAACAATTCCAGTCTTTATTTCCGAGAATGTAAAACAAGTTTATGGATTTGAAAGCGTCGAATCAGCTATTGCAGATGCAAAGGTTAATACAGAGCTTAACAATGTTAAAAATTTTACGCCATTACATGCCGATTTAAATAGATCTTTTTTGCCAATAATAGAAAAATTTTCTTTACCTAAACCCGATCTATTAATCGCTGATCCGCCAAGAAGCGGGATGAATCCTAAAACAGTTTTAGATATCATTGCTCTTAAACCCGAAAAGGTTGTTTATATCAGCTGCAATCCCTCTACCCAGGCAAGAGATATAAAATTATTGGTCGACGGGGGATATGAATTGCTAAAGGTTTGTCCGGTGGATATGTTTCCTCATACATATCATATCGAAAACGTTGCGCTGTTGAAAATAAAATAAGTCCGGACCCTACCGAATCCGGACCATAATTAAATTAATTTATTTCACAACTTGCGGCAGATTAAATTGTTTAGAAAGTTTTCCGATAGATTCCAGGTCTATCTTGCCAACAATATTAACCAATGCAGCTCTTCCTTTTCCGCTTAGAGTTGTAATTACCAAACCGCCGTATCCACCATCCTGTGCCGGCTTAACATATATATTGGAGGAGCCCTCCTTGTTGCGAGATTTAAGTATACGAACCCAGTTTTTATTTAATAGATCTCCGTCCATTGTTTCAATTAACTTACCGGCTTTATCAATATCCTTTTCGCTTATCATAAATTCCTGAACTCTTACAAGTTTTAATCCGCTCAAAATATTGCTAATACCATCTTCTTCTTTACCAGCTAAACCGGCAACCATTTTAAGTAATGTTTCTTCAAGATAGACTTCGCTCAGCGATTCTCCGCTTTTTAAGCTGGAAAGGTCTGTGAATTCGAAATAGCCCGGATCTCTTTTTATCTCCGATTGCTGTGCAGATAAATATTGCGTGTTGAACAATAAGAATAACAAAATTACTTTTACGGTTCTCATTGTGTTTCTCCTTTTATTAATAATTTATTTACAATTTCTATTCCCTGACCGATTGGTTTTACTACATGTTCGGTAATAATCTCTTTTTCAAGCTTCTCTTTTGTGTTAGTCATAACGTTGCCGATAAGCTGCAATGCATATCTTGCCTCTTCGTTGGCTTTTTGAATTTCTGTGTGGCTGTATTGTTGTTTAGCCGGACGATTTAGAATAATCGAAAGAACGACGGTTATTAATAATGCTATGGTTACAAATACCGAAGCGGCCGGCCTGTTAATTATAATAGAAATAAAATCTGTCAGAATAGAACTTTTCGATTTTGGAACCGGGTATTTATTAAGCTTTAACCTCGCAATTAATTCGTCCGGGCATTGTTCTTCCATCGAATGAACAAGTTCTGCTGTGCGTTTAACTTCATCCAGGTCTTTCTTAACATTTTTGTTTGTTCGGGCAAGCCAGAGGACATAAACTCTATCAAGAATGTTCGCATCGCCGTAGGCAACCGAAATTATTTTCTTTTTCAAATCATCGCCCAATTCAAATGACTTCGTCTTTTTCATAGCTTTTAAATTCTCGTTGTAAACGTTTTCTTGCTCTCAGTAAATATACTTTCACTGTATTAATCGGCATATCGAGGGATTTACTAATCTCCCTGTATTTAAATCCGTTAATTTCATAAAGAATAAATATACTTCGTAAATCGTCCGGTAATTTTTCAATAGCGCATTTAACTTTTGCCATCATCATATTAGTGTGGGCAAGGTGATGCGGATTATCATTCAATTTTTTAGTTGAAAAGGTTTCTTCAAAAACCTCGTCAATTTCGTTTTCTCTTTTTATTTGAATTGTTCTCCGCCGTAAGTAATCTATACATAAATTATTTGTGGTTTTCATAATCCACGTTTTTGCTGCAAAGAGATTAAACTTATCCATGTTGTTCCATATTCTTATCATAACCTCCTGGGTTACATCGTCTGCATCCATTTTATCCTTCAGCATATAAAGTGAATACGAATAGATTTTGTTTTTATATGACTGAATTAAGTAGCGGTATCTCTGTTCTTTAAGCATTATTTTTACAGTATAAAGACGAATCCAGACAAATAATTGTTACACTAATTGAAAAAAATAATTATTATACGCATCAATATATAAACCAATTTATTGAAAGGTAAAAAATGTCAGATAAAAATAAAGATATCGGATCGATTGGGTGGGTTGACTTAACTACAAATAATGCCGAAGAATTAAAAAAATTCTATTCCGAAGTCGCCGGCTGGAAATATGAAAATGTACCAATGGGCGACTATAATGATTTTAACATGTTAAGCCCTTCTACCGGCGCTCCGGTTGCCGGAATCTGTAATAAGCGCGGTGGTAATTCCGAAATTCCATCCCAATGGATGATTTACATACTTGTTGATGAGATTGAAGAGAAAATTAAAAGATGCAAAGATCTTGGAGGAAAAGTATTGCTCGACATTAAGGATGTGGACGGTTACGGGAAGTACTGCGTTATACAGGATCCCGCTAATGCCGTTTGTGCTTTATTCGAAAAGAAATGAATAAAATGCAAAACGATATATATAAAAAGATAGAATGGGCGTTTCGTAATTCTAATTCACCCGATGAACTGTTTGACCGGTTTACAGATGCAATAAAACTAAAAATAAGTGACCTGTCTCTTTACAAAATATTTCTTGCAAATCCCGCTTTGTCCACAGATGAGATAAAAATGTTTACTGGTAAATTATTGAAAGAGATGCCGGAAGAACGGTTTCAGTTAAGTATGTGGACGGCTAAGATTTTTGAGAACCGGCAGATGAGTTACGAATTTATTGAAAACGCCCTCCATTATTATGAAATCGCTATGCAATCAAATCCTTCCTCTCACGAACCTCTTTTAGAAATGATTAACCTTTACAATCGCGATATGGATTTACCAAGCAATAAAAGAATTCTTGAACTGGTCGATTCGTTTATTCCTTCTGTAAATCGAAAAAGCAAAGTCTATTTTTCGCTTGCAGAACTTTACAAGAAGACAAACGATTTGAACAATGCATCGAGATACTTAGCGCTTGCTAATAAAGCTGCGGAAAGAGAAAGCTCCTGAACGTAACTTTACATTAATAGTAATAACCTATCGTGAAGTAGAAAAATGTTGGTCCCCATACAGTTTTACTTTTGGGCAATGCTTCGGAGATGTAGAAACTCTTGCCGACCGAAAAATCCGCCGGTCCGATTGGTGTGTTAAATGAAATAGAAGCGCCCATACCATGACGCAAATCTTTATACCTTATTTGTTCCTGTTCAGCCCATGCAGAACCGAGATCGTAACGGAATTTTAAGTAAGTATCGAAGAAAATTTTAAATGGTAACTTGTGCATATATTCAAGTGACGAAGTAAAAATTTGCCGCCCCCTGAATTCGAAATCACGAAATCCGAAAAACATATTTTGTCCGCCGAAAGAGAAATGCTGGCTGAGAGGTAAAGTTTTATCGGAAAAACCGATCACTCCGTGAAAGATAAAGGCGTTGGGCGCGTTTAATCCTAAAATACTTTTATAGTCGATTAAAAATTTAGAGTAACTTACATCGCCGCCAAGTGCTGTTTGCGCCGTTTCATAATATGTTTTTATTAAAAATCCATCTGTTGGATATGGATATGAATCCTGTGAATCTATTATAAGAGAGAACCGCAAACTTGTTATATCAAGGTTGTTGAATGTTGGGCCCGCATAGTCATACTTGCTTTTAATTGCATCCCTCTGGTATTTCGCTTCGGCAGAAATGTGTCCGAATCTTCCAACTTGAGAACCAACACTAATAGAACCGCCGTAAAATATCTGTCTGTATTCCCCTGTCTTACTTCTCGAAAACCGGTTGTGTGCTTTAGGAGGATCATCGGAATAGACGCTTACATCATTAAAATCGTAGAATGCTCTTACTCTATAAGTAAAATACGTTTCAAAAACTCTATTTGCGCGATGCTCTAAAATATAAGACCTGTTACGAATACCGCCGGATAATATTGTTCCGACCTCTGTTCCGGTTCCAAGGAAATTCACATCTCTAATGTCTAAAGATACCTGTGTTGAATTTTCATTATCAATCCTCGTCCCGAAACGTAAAATGCTGGACGGCTTTTCTTTAACAACCACTTTAAGTTCGTTTCCATCATCTGATTTTTCAGAGCTCAACTCAATATTCTCAAACAAATTTGTGCTTCGTAAGTTTGTTAACCCTTTCTGTGCATCCTGGAATCGCAAGTAATCGCCAGCGTTAACTGCAAACTCACGGGTAATTATATTTTCTTTTGTTTTAATATTTCCTACTACATGCAGTTTCGAGATTTGTCCTTCGTCGATAATAAAATGCAGAATACCCGTTTCTTCTTCAAAAGTAATTTTCTCAATTCTGGCAAGTAAATAACCTTCTCTCTTATACTCGCGTAAAATTTCGAGAGCTGCATCAAGTGTTTTAATTGAATTAAACGGTTTGTTGATCAGACCGGTTAGTTTGCTTGCAAGTTCTTCTTTATCGAAAATTGAAACCCCGATTATTTCATAGTAAGAAACTTCCCGGTTCTTCTCGGCAAATAAACTCAAATGCGTTGAGTTGCCGATCGGTTCTAATTCAACATAAACATTCCGATAATCGCCTATCCTCTGAATCTTATACAGTTCATAAAGTATATCCCGATTTGAAAGGGAGTCGATTCGAGCTTTCTCAGGGAAAAAATAATTACGAATTTCGAGAGGAACATCTTTAATAAAAACATTATAATATTTTTTTTCTTTAACAGTAAGATTGTTTTTAAACTGATTCTCAATTTCTCCCTTTATTAATGCAACCGTTTGTTTTGCGCTCTGGTAACCTTTGTTCATAAGTGAATCAATGAAAAAGAAATCGGAGTTTTTATGATTTCCCAATTCCGCTTGAATTATAAAATCTGCTTCTTCCAGTTGTTGTTCATTAAGTATCTGCATTGGAATACTAACAAGCTGATCGGCTATTACCCAGGGATATTTCAATTCACTTTCTTCATAAAGGGGACTAACAGCATTTGCGGCAATTACAATATCGGCACCAAGTTTTCTTGTTTCTTTAACAGGAATATTTGCAACAAGTCCTCCATCAACAAGTGTTAATGTGTCTTTAATAACCGGCGGTAAAAGAAGGGTTACAGAAGAGCTTGCTTGCATTGCAATCCCTAAGGGTCCCTGGTCAAAAATATATTTCTTGCCATAAACCAGGTCCGTAGCAATTGCTCTGTATCTGAATTTAAGGTTGTTATAATCTT
>JAGXSM010000075.1 GCA_018333725.1 Melioribacter sp.
TTCCAGTTTTATTGCAATGGATGTAAGTAATGTTATAGGAAAAGTTATTACGATAAGAATAAGTGAAAGTAATATATCCATCAACCGTTTAAGTTTCTTTTCCCATTCGGGCATCAATTCCGGCATAACATCTATAAGCGGAACACCGTAAATCTGGGAAGTTCTTGCCTGACCGCTGATTATATCATATAGATCAGGAACAATTTTTATTGAAATATTTTTCCCTTCACATTTGGAAATAATTTCCAGCAGAGTATCTTCATGATGTCTTTCGATGGATATAATAACATTCTTAATATTATACTGTTCGATAATACTTTCCAGATTAGCAATAGTATCAATTACTTTAACATTTTTATGTTCTTTATTCAGGTTCTTTTCAAATACAGCTATATAAGCAACAACATCAAGTCCGAGTGCGCGGTGATCTAAGATTGTATCGTGAATTTGATTTGCTCTATCATTAAAACCGATTATAAGAGCATTTCTTCTTCCAATTCCCTTAATCAATAAATTGCGCTGAACACTTCTTACAATTAATCTGCCGCTTCCTACAAGGAAAAGAAAGATAACCCAGTAGAGAAAAATGTAGAAACGAAATACGGATACAGAACCGGTTACGTAATCATCCCACATTATAAGGAAGAGAAGAATAAATATTCCTACAAATGAAGTTTTGAATAATGTCGATAATTCATCGAACCTCGATAAAGCAAACCAGGTTCTATACATACCGACAAATGTGAAAATCACTAACCAGTAGAAATAGATTGCAAATAGCGGAAGAAGAAAATCGGGTTGCGATAATAGCTCGAACCAACCGGTAGATACTCTAAGGTAAAAAAAGATTATCCAGGAAAGATTAACGGTAAAGAAATCCGTAATAAGGATTAAGAGTTTTTCAACTTTTTTATTCAATCAACACCTGTAGAAACTAAAAATTAGATAAAACTTTATTAGCCAGATAATTGCCAATTGATAATGAACTTGTTGCAGCCGGCGAAGGCGCATTACAAACATGGAAAATTCTTTTATCCTCTACAATGTAAAAATCATCTAATAATCCCCCGTCCTTACTGCAAGCCTGAGCACGAATGCCGGCACCTCCAGTAATAAGATCTTCGCTCTCTATCTCCGGAACTAATTTTTGAAGCGCCTTAACAAAAGCCGGTTTATAATATGATCTGTAAAACTCACCAATTCCAACCTTCCAGTTTCTTTTAATTACTTTGTGAAAACCGGGGAATGCAAAAGTTTCTACTGCATCACCTAAATTAAAACTGGTTTTAGTGTATCCTTCCCTTTTAAAAGCCAATACAGCATTTGGTCCGGCTTCCCGTTCGTCATCAATCATTCTTGTAAAGTGAACACCCAGAAAAGGAAATTCAGGATTTGGAACCGGGTAGATTAAATGCTTAACAAGGTAATGTTTTTCCTTTTTGATTTTGTAATACTCACCTCTAAAAGGAATAATTTTTATTTGAAGTTCGGGATGAGTCATCTTTGCAATTCTATCCGATTGAAGACCGGCACATGTAATAACAAACCTGGATTCATATGCAGAGTTCTGAGTAATTACTTCACAGTAATCGGATTTGATATTTATCCCGGTAACATTCTCATTGAATTTAATTGACGAGCCATTATTGAGAATTAATTCAAGATATTTATTACATACTTCTGTGTAATCAATTATCCCGGTTTGAGGAACTTTAATAGCCGCTTTGCATTCAACATGCGGTTCAATTTCTTTTACTTCATCCGGGTTTAATATTTTTAATCCGGTTAATCCGTTCTGCAAACCTCTCTCATATAAATTTCTCATGTAAGGAATTTCATTTTCAGATGTTGCGACAATAACCTTACCGCATATATCATATTTTACTTCGTGTTTATCACAAAAATCGAGGAGCATTTTATAACCATTAAGGCAATTAGTAGATTTAAGAGATCCGGGTTTGTAATAAATACCAGAATGAATAACACCGCTATTATTACCTGTTTGATGTTTTGCTACCGAATCTTCTTTTTCCAGAATCAATAATTTTAGAGAAGGATTTTTCTCAAGAATTTTAAGAGCAGATGCCAGACCAACAATTCCAGCGCCGACAACAATAATATCATATTTCATTTTTATCTCTCCGTAGATTTCCAGATTACACTATGTTTTTTTCTTATAAATTTTATGAACCCTTCTGCAATAGCAATATTAGATATTACAAAAAAGTAAGGAATTGAAAAAAGAGGAATTCTTATTTTTATCTGCGATAACAAATATCCGCACAAGGCAAGCAAATAAATTATTACCTGTAAATAAAATATTTTACTTATTAGATCATTATCATCTGCAGTTATTGCAGCTGTCAAAAACAAAAGAACTAATAAAAGAGGTAAAAACCATCTTGTAACTTTGTGAGAGAAAAAGGCATAACTTAAAAATTTATTTTTATTCCACAATAATTTTTTAAAGTAAATAAGAGTCTGAAAATTAGTAGCACCGAACCGGACTTTTCTTCTGTATTCGGCACTTACATTCTTGCCGGTTTCTTCGTAAGCAACAGCATCATTTCTGTATGAAAATTTATAACCTTCAGCAATAACTGAAAGGGATACAAAGAGATCATCCGTCACAGCATTAATGGTTGGAATTGGTTCAAACAATTCTCTTCTTATTGCAAATATTCCTCCATTGGCAGCAAGCAGAATTCCGCATTTACCTTCCAGCTTTTTAACCATTGTTTCATATTTCCAGTATTCAACTTCTTCAACGCCTTCGCTCTTGCTTTTTTCGCTTTCAACAAGAACAAGGCGACCGCACACACCGCCAACTTTTGCATCCGAGAAATCTTCAATAATATTGTTTAACGTTTCACTCGTAAATTGAGTGTTAGCATCTGTAAATAGAAGTATTTCATTTTGGGCTTGTTTGTAGAGCTCATTCAGAATACCAGCTTTACCTTTTCGTTCTTCAGAGAGATAAATATTCAGCCAATTATATTTTTTCTTTTGTTCTGTTAGTATTTCATTAGTCCTATCTGTCGAAGCATCCGAACCGATAAATACTTCAATCTTACTTAAATCGTAATTGAGTTCCGAAAGATTTTTAATTCTCTCCTCGATTACTTTTTCTTCATTATGTGCAGCAATAAGGATTGATATATTTGGTTTATATGTAATATCAATAACTGGCTTATTTTGTTTTTTACTCTTAATAAAAAGTACAACCGGATAAATAAAGAATGAGTTTATAATCAATAAACCGGCAACATAAAACAATATTTCAAAAGTGATAATCATAATTAGCTTATTAATTCATTGTAAGTTGATTCAAACTGTTCTGCAACCTCTTCCCATAAATATTTTTTTCTGATCAATTCTTTTCCTTTTAATGAGAATTGTTTAGAATCATATTGCCCGCTAAAGTATTCGATTATTTTTCGGGCAAATTCATTTTCATCATCAGCAATCAATAATTCTTCCGCATCCGTTACAGGAATTCCTTCCTTTCCTAAAGAAGTTGTAATTACATTTAATCCCGAAGCAAGCATTTCAAGTATCTTAACACGGATGCCGCTACCAATCCTTAAAGGGACAACAGCAAGCGACTTGTTTTTTACATCATCCCAGATATTACTAACAAATCCCTTTACAATAATATTATCTTTAATTGATTCATGAAAATAAAAATTCTTTGTAATTCCGCCTCCATAGAGATAAAGTTTTGTTTCTTTAAACTTATCAACAATTAAAGGAAAAACATTATTGATGAACCATTTCAATCCGTCATAATTGGGATACCATTCCAGCGAACCGACATGAACGAGCGAAAATTTTTCTGTTTCTTCTCTTTCTATTTCCAGCAATTCTTTATCAATTCCAAGCGGAATCACTTTCGCTTTTACCAAAGGATTAAGTTCCGTTAATCTATTTCTATCTTCATTGCTCATCATAATACATGAATCAAATTTTCCGCATAACTGCGGTTCGTAAGAAAGAAATTTCCTGTACTGTAAAAATGCATATAGTTTCAATACCAGATTCGATTGATTTTTGTAGTATCGTTCCATAATAGCAAGCTCAAAATTTTCCTCGCGCAATACAACCGGTGCTTTACATAGTTTTCTTACTACATCAATCGTCCAACCCATATGAGCATTTGTAACATGGATAATATCATATTTATTGGATTCCAGATGCCTGGTTAGAAATTCTTCGTATTCCTTTGTTTTATATTTGCTGATGTTGTATGGCATCTTGCTAAATAGATTTTTAATAGCTCCTGATACACTATTTCCAGTAAAGAGATCAACCACATAGAGATTTGCATACTTCTTAATTTCGCCTATAAGGTTCTTGTAATCCTGGTTTTGTCCGTATGCAATTACATCAATTTCATGTCCAAGTTCAGAAAGAGACTTGATTACTCCCCACATACTTTTTTTATGTCCATCGTAAGGAGGATAAGGAATCTTGGGAAGTAGCTGTAAAATTTTCATTTCACTTAAACCTGTTAGGAGGATAAACGAACATTTGTTTTATAAAGTAATATCCTTTTAGCAATAAATTTTTATTAAACATAATTATCCCGCCAAAAGAAAAAATGATTCCTCTTAAAAACAAACCGATCCAATGAATTACGATTGCTGTTAAATATTCAATTCCATTAAAATGTTTCTGGTAATACTGAATCTTGCCGATAGTCTGATTTTTGAATTTGAACCAGAAATTAGAGTCTGCAGCAACACCGCCATAATGTATAATTGAAGTTGAAGGATAGAATATTATTCTACCGCCGTTTTCTTTAAATCGTTTGCAAAGATCTGTTTCTTCAGAGTAGAAGAAAAATCTTTCGTCGAACCCTTCTAATTTTTTCAATTCACCCGTTGGACAAAACATAAATGCACCTTTAATTACATCCGTATCAACCGGGTTAGAGTAATTATAACTATTCTGGTAATACTTGTTAAAATATTTCGATTTAGGAAATAATTTGTATAGAAAAAAATTTTCGGTTATCCCGTTCCTTACCGAGGGAAACATTACAACGCTTTCCTGTTTAGAGCTATCGGAATTAATAAGTTGAATACCGACGAATAATTTTTCTGAAGATGCTTCGGAAAAATCAAAAACCAGTTTAATAGAGTCCTCGGTAAAGCGTGTATCATTGTTAAGTATTAGAGTATACTTTCCCTTAACTATTGATAAAGCCCTATTATTTGCAGCAGCAAAACCGATGTTAGTTTTATTTTTAATAACGGTAACATCAGGATAATTACCGGTTACATTTTCAATTTCACCTTCATTAGAAGCATTATCAACAACAATAATTTCATTAGCCGTACCTTTGCAAAATTTATAAATAGAGTTAAGGCACTCATTCAACAAATGAAACGAGTTAAAATTTACAATTACAATTGATACATCTATTTTCGGAAGTACCTGCTCCATTTTTCCCTGTTAATTAATCGGAAGATCAAATCCAACTCTTCATTTTCAAAGTAGTTAAAAAACTTCAATGAAAACAGAATCAGAATAAGTGATGCCATAAGATAAATTATTAGTGGTAGCATCGATAACAAATAAATTGCGGTTGCAATAAATATGGCCCAAGTAAAGAATTTTAGATTGATGAACGATAATGCAAATCCATTTCTATTTAATGCCCAGAAGAGATATAAAAATCCCAGGAATCCGGCAATTACTTTTGAAAACCCAACTCCGGCGTAAGAGTATTCCGGAATAAGTAAAACATTTAATATTGTGTTAGAAACAACCAGAAGTAATGAGTAAACTAAATTTATAATTTGTCTGCTGTGTGCTGTAAGAAGATCGAGTGTAAAATAATTGAAGAACATAAATACAAGAGACCAGAAGATCATTGCAGAGGGTAAACTTGCCGAACGGAATTTTGTACCGAATAATAGTGTAACAATGGTCTCGGATCTAACAGAGAAAATAATTGCCATTAAAAAGGAAATAAGAAAAAGAACTTTGAATACGAGTGAGTTAATGGAGTCGGTTTTAATTCTATCGTGCAAATTTTTTACAAGGTAAGGGAATACAGTAGTTACTACTACACCAGGAATAATATTTAAGGGCATTGTTAATCGCGTTGCAACAGAATAAATTCCGGCAGAATATTCATCTTTGTAGAATGTTAGTAGAACAACATCAAATTGTTGATAAACAATAGCCAATAAAACAAATCCTGCTAATGGGTAAGATTCTTTAATAAGCCATACTGCCTTGTAAAAAATAATTTGCGGTTTGAAGTTGAATTTTTTTTCAAGAAAAATAAATTGAATTATAAATCCGGGTAAAGTTGAAAATACATATGATAGAACGAAATAGTATAATCCTCCTTTTACAAACGGCATAATTGCAACAAGAATAAGAAAGAGGAGACTATCCAGAATTGTAAGCGTCATCGGGTAATGCATTTTAAGATGAACTTTGAAAGGAGTAGCAAGTAGTTCTCTTAAATTTGCCATTCGGGTTGAAAGGATAATACTTATAAACAGAATATTAGAGAGAATAATTTCTTTTAGAGAAAAATTTAGAAAACTTACAACCAGATTATAGATTACTACTAAACTTATAAAGATTACCAGCCGGATTGAGATAGCACTATTTAAAAGTTTATCACCTTCCTCTTCTTTTGATGATTCACGGAAGACAATAGGACCCAAACCAAAATCAATTACTTTGGAGAGAATACCTACGATTGCAACAAGGTAACCGAAAGTACCGAAATCGTGAACGGAGAGAAATCGTGCAGCAAGTACAAACGAGACAAAATTCAGCGCCAGCGATAAACCCTGTCCAACCGAGAGCGAAAAAATATTTTTAGTGATTTTTTGGATAAATTACCTTTAATAATTATTAACCAGCGCCGATTTGGTTTTTAAATTATCTACTTTATTTTTATTACTAATGCAAAATATTAAATTATCATGAACTTTTTAATCAATTATATATTAATTGGTTATTCCCAACATGGAAGTTATATTTGACCTTATAAAATTATGATTAACAACATGTGATAACAAATATGATTAATAAAGAAATTCCAGTTTTTATTCTTTGTGGTGGACTCGGTACAAGATTAAAGGAAGAAACCGAATTCAGACCCAAACCGATGGTTCCAGTTGGAGATAAACCTATACTTTGGCACATCATGAATTCATATAGTAAATACGGATTCAAAAAATTTATTCTCTGCCTCGGTTTTAAGTCGGAGATTATTAAATCCTATTTTTTAAATTACTCATCTCTTAACAGCGATTTTACAGTTAATCTTCAGAACAATGAAATTACGGTTCATTCCATCGATCACAATTTGAACTGGGAGGTTACACTTGCCTATACAGGTGAATTGAACATGACGGGAAGCAGAATAGCAATAGCTGCGGAAAAGTACTTAGGAGCTTCCGAAAACTTTGCAGTTACATACGGTGACGGATTAACAAATGCCAACCTGAAAGAGGAGTTCGAATTCCACAAACAGCACGGTAAAATTGGAACTATATTAGGTACAAATCCACCATCGAGATTCGGATCAATCAAACT
>JAGXSM010000076.1 GCA_018333725.1 Melioribacter sp.
ACACTACCGGAATATTCTCTGGTGAAAGCGAGTTTGAGAGTTTTGATGCGGTGTATCCGCCTATTATCAATCCAATCAAAGTGAAAAATTCTATAAATGCGTCGGGCTTCTCACTGAATCTTTTGATCACCGGATTTTCGTTTAATCCATCAAAGAGGGACCCAAACTGTTCGGCAATGTACCCGAAACCGGTAGTTATTCCGAACGGGTAATTTCTTTCCGCAATTGCTGCAAAAATAAAATAGGTTGCAACCGATAGAAGCGAGACTAATATACCTCCCTTAAACCAGTGCCATTCTTTTGAGTTGTCGAAGTTCATTATTGATTTTCTCCTATATTAGCTTACATTCTAATACACCAAAAAATTACACGGAGGAACACAGAGTAGTCACAGAGTTACACTGAGAGAGAATCTTTAAGCCAGTGTTCAAGTGTTGATTTTGTCGGGGTCTTTCCGCTTGCAAGAACTTTTCCGTTTACTACAAGACCGGGTGTAAGCATGATACCATAATCAAGAAATTTTTCCCTGTCAGTTATTTTTTCAAAGTTTGCAGGAAGATTATTCTCAGTAACAACTTCTTTAACAAGATTTTCTAATTTGATGCAGTTTGCACATCCGGGTCCAAGTACTTTAATGTCGATCATGATATTTCTCCTTTTATATTGTCATACCCGCGTAAGCGGGTATCTTTTATTTTATTAGTTCTTTGTACAAATCTTTCCATTACGGATTATCCTTCTCCATCAATTCAATTTTCCATTTACGATACCATTTCTTCAAAGCTTTTTCTCTTTTTATTGCTTCAATTATACTGTTATGTATCTCATAATAAACCAGCAAGTGCACATTATATTTTTTTGTAAATCCTTCAACAAGTTTTTCCTTATGCTCAAATACTCTTCTGATTAGATCATTTGTTACACCGATATAAAGAGTTCCATTTCTTTTACTAGCCAGTATATAAACAAAATACTGCTTCATTTTTTCTCCTGGATTCCCGCATTCGCGGGAATGACAAGCTCATTTTATTTCTTGAATATAAAACTCAAAGAAATCTCTTTTAATCTCATCCCTTACTTTCCGGAACACCGCAAGAATCTCCTCTTCTGTTCCGGTGGCATCTGCCGGATCTTCAAATCCAATGTGAAGCTGCTTCTGTACTTTTCCAATAAAGACAGGACATGATTCTTTCGCGTTATCGCAAACTGTGATAACATAATCGAAAGAATTATTTATGAACTGATCGGAATGCTTAGGATAGTTACTACTTAAATCGATTCCGACTTCTTTCATCACCTGTATTGCTTTAGGGTGAACTTGTGAAGATGGTTTAGTTCCTGCTGAGAAGACCTCAAGATTTTTATCAAAAGACTTTAAAAATCCCTCTGCCATCTGACTCCGGCAGCTATTACCGGTGCAGAGAATTAAGATTCTTTTATTCATTTTATTTCCTTTCGTTCTGATTAAAAAATCATTCCGTAAATAAGTCCGCTGATTGTCGCCATAACCACGACAAGTGAGACATAAACAACTGTTTTCTTTGTTCCGATTACACTTCTTATAACAAGCATATTAGGTAATGAAAGTGCCGGACCGGCTAATAACAATACGAGAGCTGGACATTTGCCCATTCCGCTGTTTATTAATCCTTGCAGAATCGGTATTTCAGTTAATGTTGCGAAGTACATGAATGCGCCGCTTATTGATGCAAAGAAATTTGCAAAGACAGAATTACCACCGACCAGATTTGCAATCCACTCATTAGGTATTATTCCCTGAGGATTTTCCTGAGAACCAAGTAGAAATCCGGCAACTAATACTCCTGCACCAAGGAGCGGCATTATCTGTTTTGTGAATCCCCATGTTTCGCCAAGCCATTGATTCGGTTCTCCTTCCGAAAACGTTAATGCAAGAGTTGTTGCTATTACTCACACTATGAAAGGAATTATTGGATTAGAGTAGAAAACAAATGAAGTAACGATAACAGCAAGTGTACCAATCAGTACAAATAACTTTCTGACTTTTATAATGAAGGTCATCGAAAGCGCAAAGCCAAGACCAAATAAACCGGTGATGAACCACTTGTTTGCATTCATGAAATACCAGAATCCTTCGTTAGAATCCGGTTTGCCCCAATTAACAAAAACTAAAATTGCAACAAGAATAAAAAAGTGAAGTGTTGTTTGCCACATCGGTCTCTCTTCTTCAACATCGGGCATTGCAAGCTGGGCTGCCTCTTTTTGTTCCTCTTCTTTGCGGTAGATGAATGACATGATCAATCCTATTACAATACTGAATGTTACAGCACCTATAACACGTGCAACTCCAAGTTCAAATCCAAGAATTCTTGCTGTTAATATTATTGCTAAAATGTTTATTGCCGGACCTGAATATAAAAATGCAATTGCCGGACCCAAACCTGCGCCACGCTTATGAATACTTGAGAACAAAGGTAGTACAGTGCATGAGCCGACTGCGAGAATAGTACCTGATACCGATGCTACTAAATATGCGACCCCCTTTTTTGCTTTTGCGCCAAAATATTTTACAACTGCGGCCTGACTTACAAACACAGCAATTACACCGGCAATAAAAAATGCCGGTATTAAACATAACAGTACGTGTTCGCGCGCGTACCATTTTGCAAGATTAAATGCTTCATAAATTGCAAATTTGAATGACGCTGTTTCAATCGGCATGAAATAAGCAAAGAGAAAAAATCCCAAAATCCAGAGGAATGATTTGTATTGTTCTTTCCAGTTCATATTAACCTGATTCGTTATTTGCCGAAATGTTAATTAAAAAAATTTATTTAGCACAAATTATATTACGATCTGATTCCAATACTCTTTTCTTATCATCAATAATTACCGATTGATCCGCGATCCAGAAATCGAGAGATGAAAGAAGTGAGGAAATTCTTGAATCGGAGGGTCGAGGGTTGATAAGATAATTAACCCACTTCCCCTCTTTTTCCTCAAGAACAAATCCGGCTTCTTTAAGAATTTTTAAGTGCTGGGAAACTGTAGAAGTTGCAAGTCCCAGCACATTAGTAATTTCGCAGACGCAAAGTGGTCTTGTCTGAAGCATCTTAATGATTCTTAAACGGTTAGAATCCGATAACGCTTTGAAAAATTTTACTTTCTCTTCCATATTTCATTTCGTTGTTGGACAAAATATAGTAAACATCATTAATTTATAAAAAATATTTTTTGGTGTTAAAATTGCCATTATTTTATTTATAGGCAGAAACAGTAATACTGATAAGGCCCGACTCGCTTTTTCTGTAATTTTTAATCTCTGTATCGCTTAGATAATCTTTTAATATTTCGTCAGGCAGATCAATAATTTTTGTTTTATCAATCCTGATATTCTTAAAACCGGATTCTTTTATAATCCCAAGATATTCTTCCTGCTGAACTGCGCCAGCAACGCATCCGGCATACATCTCTGCAGATTTTTTAAGACTTACTGGTAAATCACCTTTTATTACAATATCAGAGACACAAAAATGTCCGTCCGATTTTAGTATTCTATATATCTCAGCAAATGCTTTCTTTTTATCGGGGACAAGGTTAAGAACACAATTACTAACAACAACATCAGCAATAGAATTTTCCAATGGAATATTTTCAATATCACCGAACTTGAATTCAACATTGGAAAAACCAAGTTTTCTATTGTTCCTAATTGCCTTGTCAATCATTTCTTCTGTCATGTCGATACCAATCACTTTTCCTTTATCGCCAACAATTGCACGTGCGACAAAGACATCATTTCCGGCACCGCTCCCAAGATCAACAACAGTATCGCCTTCTTTAATTCCTGCAAATTCAGTCGGCAGCCCGCAGCCGAGTCCAAGATCGGCTTCAGCCACATAACCGGTAAGATGATCATATTCATCTTTCATTACTGTGTAACCGACAATGTTGTTATCCGATGAACCGCAGCATGAAGATGGCCCGAAGCAGCCATTGCTTGATGAAGATTTTGCTATTTCCCCATATTTATTTTTTACTATCTGCTTTAATTCATTATTGTGATCCATTTTTCCCTCCGATTATTTTATTTAACAACAGCCTATTTTAGAAAATAATTTATCTAATGCCGATTTAGCTTTTTGTAACATTTGATTATTGATACAGTAACAAATTTTAGGTCCGTCGATTTCTCCATCAATCAATCCGACGCGTTTCAGTTCTTTTAAGTGCTGGGAAACCGTCGCCTGAGCAAGCGGAAGTTTATCAACGATAGAGCCAACCATGCACGAATTCATCTCATTCAAGATTTTCAGAATCCGAATTCTTGCCGGATGCGAAAGCGCTTTTGCAACATCAGCAAGCCAGGTCTCTTCGTTTGTAAATTCTTCAATTTTGGGTGATGCCATACAAATTCCTTTATCGTTCATCGTAAATATACGATTAAGCTTTATATAAAATCAAAAAATTTTTTTCAGTGATGGGGCTTTCCACCCAAAAATCATTCAGCTTGACAATTAGATAAAATGATGTGGCATTTACCAATAAATTTGGATAATGCAGTTAAAAAACAAGCTGTTAATAGCTTATCAATGAGTAACTTACCGACAGGTAACTATCTCTACCGTTTCCAATTATTTTACATGAAAATATCTACGATAAAATTGATAACCTTGTTGATACTTTACTTCAATTCGACAAAGTGATTCGCTCAAAATCCATTCTTTAGGAAAAAGAAGCCATACAGCCCCAGATTGATGCTGTGGACAAAGAGATAGACCGGCTGGTTTATGAGTTGTACGGGTTAACGGAAGAAGAAATAAAGATCGTTGAATCCCCCTAAATCCCCCTTTTCCAAAGGGGGACTTTTTAAAACTATATCCTTTTACAAGGGGAGACTTTTTAAAACAATTACGTTTTGCAAAAGGAGACTTTTTTAAATCTGAATCCATAATTCCAGGGAGGGTTTTTAAATCAAATTATTATTACAATGCAATACTTAAAAATTTCACTACTATTTAATAGTGTATGAAATCTTTAAAAACAGTCCCTCTTTTCTAAAGAGGGACACGGCTTTAGCCGAGGGAGATTCAGAAAAAATTATGAACCGCAAAAATTTAACTACAAACAAACGCTGCTTACCATACAACCCCGGCTTAAAAAATTATGCCCGTGAAATGAGGAATAGCTCCACCAAAGGGGAAATTAAATTCTGGTGTGAGTTGTTAAGAAGCAGAAAATCCGGTTATCAATTTTACCGCCAGAAACCTCTGCTCACCTATATTGTTGATTTCTATTGTGCCGCACTAAAGTTAGTTATTGAAATTGACGGAACCAGTCACCTTAACAAGAATGAATACGATCTCAAAAGAGATAAAGACTTAGGTTCGCTTGGATTAAAGGTTGTTCATTATAACGACATGAATGTTCTGCATAATTTCCATTTGATTGAGAGTGATTTTAAAAAGCAATTGGCGGTTAGGAAAAAAGACTTGTAGGGAATGGTCCACGACCATTCCCAATTATTTAATTTTGCAATGGATCTTTTTTATTAAATGCATTAAATAATATTTTATGTAAAGTCAGGTACCGTTCTTTACACACAAAATAAATATTATTTTTAAATGAATTTTTTGTGAAATAAATGGTAAATAACCTACCAGACCGGAAACAAAACCGCTATAAGGATTTCGATTACTCAAACGATGGATATTATTTTATAACAACCTGTGTCGAAAACCGAATAAATTATTTCGGTAGAATCTATTCTGGTAAAATGTTGCTTAATAAGTTCGGATTAATTGTTGATAAATGCTGGAATGATTTACCCAACCATTATAACTGTTCGCTTGATTATTATTCAATCATGCCCGATCACTTTCACGGTATTATAATTATAGAAAAAACAACTAAACCGGGAAAGAAAAACTATTCTCTTTCAGAAATGATTAGGGGTTTTAAAACATTTTCATCAAAACAAATAAATCTGGAATTAAATGATAATTCAAAATTCCAATGGCAAAAATCATTTTATGATAGAATAATTCGTAACGAAAAAGAATTGTTTAGGATAAGAAGGTATATTGTGAATAATCCATTAAAATGGGATCTTGAAAAAAATTTACCGGAAAACCTTGATATATAAACAATACCATTAGAACCGTAGGGAATCGTAGGGAACAGTTTCAAACTGTTCCCTACAATATTGTTCCCTACAATATTGTTCCCTACAATTACCAATATTTTAAAAAACACAACCAAATAATTTTGAAACCGTCCAAACTAATTCATAATTTAGACACAAAAGAAAGATCTTCTATTTGAAATACATACTTTTAATTAACAAATCTAAAACACACCACATAAGGGGGCTTATGAAAAAACTCTCCTATTCATTTATTATATTATTTTCGTTTGCGGCAAATTACTATGCCCAAATTGATGCAAGGATGCTGCAATATCCCGATGTATCTAAAACACATATTGTGTTTTCCTACGCAGGGGATTTATGGACAGTTCCCAAAGAGGGCGGAACTGCTACTAAACTGAGCTCGCCAAAGGGACAGGAAGTCTTTCCAAAATTTTCTCCCGATGGTTCTCAAATAGCATTCAGCGGTAATTACGACGGCAACATGGATGTTTATGTTGTACCAACTACCGGCGGAATTCCAACACGGGTTACAAACCATGGTATGGCTGATCGAATTATTGATTGGTATCCGGACGGAAAGAATCTTCTTTTTGTAAACTCAAGCGAAAGCGGCAAGCAGCGCTTCAGTCAATTCTACAAAGTTTCTCCCAAAGGCGGATTACCGGAAAAACTTCTAGTCCCGTATGGTGAACACGCTTCACTTTCACCAGATGGAAAACAGATTGCTTATACTAACAAAACAGAATCCTTCCGTACATGGAAACGTTACCGCGGAGGTGATGCTGCAGATATCTGGTTATTCGATCTTGAAAAACTAACCGTCGATTACATTATTGTTAATCCGGCTGGTGACGAATTGCCGATGTGGAGCAGTAGAAAAATTTATTTCCTTTCCGACCGCGGACCGGAAATCAGAATGAACTTCTGGTCTTATAATCTCGATACAAAAGAATTAAAACAGGTTACAAAATTCACCGACTTTGATATTCACTTTCCATCACTCGGTCCATCAGAAATTGTATTCGAAGCCGGTGGAAAGCTTTATCTGCTTAGCTTATCAGATGAGAAATACCGCGAAGTAAAAGTTAATGTTGTTACTGATGCAATAACATTAATGCCCCGTAACGAAAAAGTTTCTAACATGATACAGAGTCTATCTCTTTCACCCGATGGTAAACGTGCAATGATTGAAGCACGCGGGGAAGTTTTTAACGTTCCGGCAGAAAATGGTGCGGTAATAAATGTAACAAAAACTTCCGGTGTTGCAGAGCGATATCCCGCATGGTCGCCAAACGGAAAATTCCTTGCTTATTGGAGCGATAAATCGGGTGAATATGAATTGACTTTGCGTGATATGGAAAAACCGGACGAAGAAAAGAAACTTACTTCTTACGGTGAAGGATACAGATACAATTTGTATTGGTCGCCAAACAGCAAAATGCTTGCATTCGTGGACAAAGCGATGGACATATTAATCTATGATATTGATAAGGATAAAACATACAAAGTTGATAAAGGAAAATACTGGTACCAGGGGAACTTAACTCAGTTTAAACCGAGCTGGTCATCGGATAGCAGATGGCTTGCGTTTCAAAATGATTTAGACAATCGGAGTAGTGCAATTTATATTTATGATACAAAGGATCAAAAATCAGTTCAGGTTACGTCAGGTTTTTATGCAGACACCGAACCTGTTTTCGATCCGGATGGAAAGTATTTATACTTTATGACAAACAGAAACTTCACACCAGTTTACAGCGATTTTGATAACACCTGGGTTTATCCGAATGCAACAAACTTAGCCCTTGTTACTTTAACACCGGATCTTCTTTCGCCCCTTGCACCCAAGAACGATACTACTGCTATTAAAAAAGATGAAGTGAAAAAAGAAGAAGGTAAGGATGCAAAGAAGGAAGAACCAAAGAAAGAGGAACCAAAGAAAGATGATAAATCGAAAGAAGTTAAAATTACTTTCGACAATTTTGAAAACAGGATTGTGATTTTACCTCCGGCTTATGGAAATTTTGCGAGGCTTGCTGCTGTTTCCGGGAAATTGATTTTCCATAGAACTCCTAACACCGGCTCCGCAGATAAAAACAAACCGCTCTTCTATTATGATATTGAAAAGCGTGAAGAAAAAAAAATTGTTGACGATGTTGATGGGTTTACTGTTTCTGCCGATGGTAAGAAAATAGCCGTTGTAAAGTCCGGTTCGTTCTCCGTTATCGATGTTGCAGAAAATCAGAAACTTGATAAGAAGATGCCGACCGCAATGATGGAAATGACAGTTGATCCTAAACAGGAATGGAAACAGATATTTAATGATGTCTGGCGTTTGGTTAGAGATTTCTTCTACGATAAAAATATGCACGGCGTTGATTGGAAGGAAATGGGCAACCGTTACGGTAAATTGGTCGATTACTGCGTAACACGTTGGGATCTCAATTATATTCTTGGTGAATTAATTTCCGAATTAAACGCATCACATACATACAGGGGCGGCGGTGATACTGACGAGGCGGATATGAGAAATGTTGGTTACCTTGGAATTGATTGGGAAATTGCTAACAACGCTTATAGAATTAAAAAAATTATTAGCGGTGCACCCTGGGATAGCGAAGTTCGTTCACCATTATTAATGCCGGGATTAAAAGTAAAAACAGGTGATTACATTTTAGCTGTCAATGGTCAAAAGCTGGATATTAGCAAAGCACCGTGGGCTGCATTCGAAGGACTTGCTGATAAACCGGTTGAACTTACAATTAACGATAAACCTTCTATGGACGGTGCTAAAAATATCCTTGTTCAGACATTATCATCAGAAACCCGTTTGCGTAATTTGGAATGGATTGAATCAAACAGAAAATATGTTGAAGAGAAAACTAACGGTCGCGTCGGCTACATTTATGTTCCGAGTACAGGCGTTGGAGACGGACAATATGAATTAGTGAGAATGTTCTATCCTCAATTAAACAAGGAAGCATTAATTATTGATGAGCGTTTTAACAACGGCGGACAAATTCCTGATCGCTTCATCGAACTATTAAACAGAAAACCGCTTGCATATTGGGCAGTTCGTGATGGAAAAAACTGGCAATGGCCTCCGCAAGCTCACTTCGGTCCAAAAGTAATGCTAATTAATGGATGGAGCGGTTCCGGCGGCGATGCATTCCCGGATTATTTCCGAAAAGCCGGATTAGGTCCGCTTATCGGTACAAGAACCTGGGGCGGATTAATCGGTATTACAGGTGCACCCACTCTTATTGATGGCGGAAGTTTATCCGTTCCGACTTTCAGAATGTATGACCCGGATGGTAAATGGTTCAAAGAAGGACACGGTGTTGATCCTGATATAGAAGTTGTTGATGATCCATCAAAACTTGCAAGAGGTGTGGATCCCCAACTTGAAAGGGCTGTTCAGGAAATTTTGAAAGCACTTGAAAAGAATCCTTATAAAGAGCCGAAACAACCGGCTTATGAGAAACGGTAAAAAATGACGTGCCTTCTGAGAGAGCATCGAAGTAGGCATGTCTAAAAAACGGAAGCTTTGCTTCAATGCAAAAGCGGCGGACTTAGGTGGACGCCGCTGCTTCCGCTAATTAAAAATTCTATCCCAAAATTCTTTCCAGAAATTTGTGCTTTTACCGCTTCTACTTTTTCTGTAATACTTTGAATAATTATCATCTGTTAAAATTGAAACCGGACCCTGGTAAATACCTCCGAATCTGTATCCGTCATAAACACGAATTGCAATTGTATTCATAGTACCAAATCTTAATAATCCTTCTGGAATTCCGTAAACTCTCTCTTTATCATAATCTTTCTGGTTATTCCAGCGCTTTGGAGGATTATTTATTTGTCCTGTCGTTCCAATTAATTCTCCATTAATATAAGTCTCGTCGAAATCATCAATCTTTCCAGCAACAAGAAGAAGCTTCTTGCCTTTTAACTTTTCCGGGACAAAAAATTCTAAACGATACCATGCATAGCCGTCGTGTTCTTTAAAACCCTGATACTCCCAATAACCCGGAACAAATATTTTATCCCACTTAGAGTCATCAAAATTATCTCTGCTCCATAATGGATTATCTGATGTTCTAAATTTCCAGATACCGGATAGGTTAATATCAAAATAAGGGATTTCAAAAATTCCGATGTCCCCTTCAACAATTCCGCCAACAAGCTGGGAATCATAAACGCGGACGGCAATCAGGTTGTTACTATCATACTTAATCAACTCCTCTGGAATAGGATACTGCCGCCATACATTGTAAGTAGAAGAATAATTAGGAGGGAAAGAGCCCGAAAAACCGATTAGTGTGTTGTTAAAGTATACTTCATCAGTATCATCTATTCTTCCAAGTAAAAGAATAAGATTTTTACCTTTCGCTTTGGACGGCATCACAAAACTTTTTCTGTACCATGCGTAGCCGTTGTATCCATGGAAGCCCTCATCTTCCCATGATGATGGAACCTTAACAACTTCCCAGTTACTATCATCATATTCAGGTTTCTTCCTCTCCATATCATCGCCGATTGAAAATTTCCAGTGTCCTCTTAGCTCTACAATTTTATCCTGTGCCAGAAACACATCCTGGTATATCAATAAAACAAAAGAAACGAGTATCAGTCTGTGTAACATTTTCATATTGATTTTTTCTTCAAGCTAATTTATCAAACTATTTTTTTATTTAAGTAATGCATGGTCAAATTACTCTATCGTTTTGCATCAACAATTGAACTAATCAACGGATCGTTTATATCTAAAGACTTAACAAATTCATTATAAATTGCTCCATAGATATGATTTAAGTGACTATCCGGCTGACTATTAGTTAAATTAAATACTGCTTCAATTCCCTCTTCGGAACCAATCATAAATAGAGAGAGTGCAATTAATACTTTACAATTATCGTCAAGATTGGAATTAAGTTTTTCAATTAGTGCGGGGACAGCTTCTTTTAACCTGTATTTACCGGCTAAATAAGCTGCACTTTTCATTAGCCCGATATTATCAGATTTTATTCCTTCAATCAACATAGCTACGGCAGCTTTTCTGTTTTTGCATTTAAAATCATCCGGCATCTTTGCATTAATAGATGTAGTTAAAAGAGTTAGAGCAAAAAGAATTAAGATTCCTTTTTTTGCTGAGTTGTTTTCTAACGGTTTCATTTTGAACCTCCTTTGTCCTTTGTGAACTTGTTTTTTTGTTTCTACGGTTCTTTAGACAAGATGGTTCAAAACAAAGTTGTCATACTCAAGTAATCAATTGTAAAAAGTTGTCACAACCAAGCGGAATAAAAAACTTTTAACCGCTTATCAATTTATATCCGATACCGTGAACTGTAAGAATTATTTTAGGATGATCCGGGTCGGTTTCTATTTTCTGCCTTAACCGTAAAATAAAATTATCTATCGTTCGTGTGGTCGTGGCTTCCTGTTTCCAGACATCTTTAAGTATAGAATTGCGGCTAACTGTTTGATTGCGATGATTCCACAAATACTCCAACAGTTCAAATTCCCGGTGGGACATTTGAACTTCGGTTCCGTTTTCGAATTCGTTGAAAGTTTTAAAGTGAAGTTCAAGTTTACCAATCATTATTGAATTTGAATTCTGATCAGATTCGCTCGAGCGTCTTAACACAGCTTTAATTCTTGCAATCAATTCCCGCAAACTAAATGGTTTTGTAATATAATCGTCGGCACCAATTTCAAGTCCTACAACTTTATCTATCTCCTCTCCCTTAGCGGTAAGTAGAATAACAGGAGTTTTGTTTCCTGATTCGCGGATTTTCTTACATACATCAAAACCGGAAAGTCTTGGCAGCATTAAATCTAATATTATCAAATCATATTTGCCGTTGTTAATTTTTTCTAATCCCACCACACCATCATCGGCAGAATCCGTTTCATAACCTTCGAATTCAAGATTATCAATTAATCCCATCCGCATCGATGGTTCATCTTCTATAATTAATATCCGAGCCATGCTATCTCTGGATTATAATTTACAAATTTATTTAAGTGGAAATATAAGGCGGAAGGTGCTTCCTTTCCCCGGCTCACTTTCAACTTCGATAATACCTTTGTGTGCATCAACAATATGTTTGGTTAGAGAAAGACCGAGTCCGGTTCCTTTGGTATCATGAATCAATCCTCTTGAAGCTCTATAGAATTTCTCGAAGATTTTTTTCTGTTCGTCTTTTGGAATACCGATTCCTTTGTCTTCAACTTCAATGACAGCATTATTATCTCTTTTAGTTAACCGGAGACGGATCATTTTAGAATCCCCCGAATATTTCACAGCATTATCAATCAGGTTTATTACCGCCTCTGAGATTGCCTCTTTATCTGCATTAATAAATATTTTTTCGTCTGTTTTATCAAAATTAAATTCAAATCCTTTATTACCAAGATGGAATTTATATGTATTCGCAACACTTTGAACAAGGCGGTTAAGATCAACTTCTTTAAAGTGATAATTTCTTTTACCGGCTTCAATTTGTGAAAAGCTTAGTATCTTATTCACAATATTGCTAAGCCGGCTCGTTTCATCGCTGATAATTTTATAATACTCGTTTTTCTTCTCTTCGGTTTTCACTCTTCCCATTTCAAAAGTTTCTGCAAACATGCTAATTAGCGCAAGAGGTGTTCGTAGTTCGTGGGATACATTCGAAACAAAATCCGATTTTATTTGAGCAAGTTCAATTTCTTTTCTGATATTACGATATGCAAAGAATGCTACAGCAATCATCATTAAAGCAAAGACAAAAAATATTATAAGGTTTGATGATGTTCTTTTTTCTACAAGTTCCGCAACTGTTTGTTCTTTAGGTTGAATTCCCATTTGATAACCGGGAATAAGCCACAAATTTTTTCTTATTATCTGTCTGCCGGTTTCGATTGGAGAAGTCTGATAAATCTCCTCACCGCTCAAAGAATCTGAAATACTAACTAAAAATTGATCTCTGGCTACACTTTGAATTTTAGGTGAAATTGTTATTTCAACAAAAATTCTTTTATCAACCGACATTAAACAAAATTTACCTTCGGAAAAAACAAACATTAAATGGAGTACATCTTTAGATTCTGAATAAACCGGTTCTATTTTCATAAAGTCGGAGTCTCTATACCTGAAAAGTTTATTTAATACTCCCATGTTTTCTTCAACAAGTTTTTTCAATTTACCATTTTCTTTAACGGAAGTTAGTTCATCTTTATCAAATTTCAGGCAAAGCTGGTTCGTGTACATACTATCGGATAGATAAACGGATTTAACCGATTGGGCTTCCCGGAAGAATTTAAGTAGATTCGATTCTAATTCATTCGGTTTGGAATTGTTTTCCAGAATTGATTCGATCCGTAACGCCCAGCTTCTTACAATATCATCCTAATATTGATTAACGGAAAATAAAATAGATTCGAGCTGGCTGTTATAAATTTCCTCCAGAATTTCTTCATCCCTGTTTAAGGAAGTAATCTCATAAACGCTTAAAAATAAAACGGGTAGAATGAGAACAATTAATAGAATTAGAATAATTTTTTTTATAGGTTTGTTTATATCAGAGTAGAAATACGAGATCTAATTTGTTTCTTTCACCGGCAAAATATCAAAATTCCGAAATAAATACATTCATTAATCAATTCGTTCACAATTCTATTAATAGTAATTTAGTGTATAATAAATCATGGGAGTAAACATGAAAATAACAAGTCTTCTACTTCTTCTTATCGTTGCATT
>JAGXSM010000077.1 GCA_018333725.1 Melioribacter sp.
TTTCATTTAACATTTTACTTGTTTCTAATATGTTTTTTCTTGAGGAAGCACCGAATACAACTGAATCTATATTTAATTTTTTTATATATCCAGTCGCGTCATCGGCTTTTATGGCACCCGATGCCATAATTGACATTGCCATAATCTGATATTTTGCTCTGTCGTAAGAGGACGTTGCTCTCTCATATTCGGCAATTCCGGGAGACATCAAGTAGCCGATTTTATTTATAGATGAACAAATTACTACTTCTTCCAACTCCCACTCCTTAAATTTTTCTAAAAGCAATGGTAAATTCATGGTCAGAAAACCGGGTAACACATTATACTTTTTCTTAATATATTCAGCAAATTCAATAAAAAATACTTTTGCATTTAATCCTAAAAGTAAATCGGAAATAATATTTTGCAGAAAAATCACTTTTAGATTCAATCCGGCAAACGCTTTCATCTCAATATCAATCAACATCTGCATCACTTTTATTATATCTTTTCCAAGAAGAGCGGCACTCCCTTTTGTAATCATACTTAAAAAACCGCCTGCCGTATTTCCCGCAAACAAGACTTCATTTACCGCCGGAATGATCCCTTTTTCCGCTACTAAGTTGGCATATTTATGAGGATATGGCAGCGAAGGATACCAATGAATATCCGGATACTTGGTTTTATTTGAACGAAAATAATCCGTTATCTCATTTGCCCTGTCATTACTATTCAGCATTATCGAGTTAATTCCTGATTCAAATGCGTACTCATAAACATCAATAATACTTTTCAAATCATGGAATTTTTCGGCTAATTGCTGGGCTTTATCCTGTGACATGTGGTTAATACCAAAAAATTGATTATCACCAAATACAACTTTATCAATCTTTTCCATTAGTTACTCCCCATATTTATCTTCGCATCAGCTCTTATCTCTTCAATTACCCTTTGTGTATTTGCTCCATCTGCAAAAGTACAAATATTTGTTTTTGACCTGTCAATTATGTTATCCACAAAATGAAAAAGCTGTGATGTAAATTCATTCCCTCGAACATAGAAAGGAACATTATTAAAAATATCTGTTATGTAAATTGTGTTCCAACCTTTACTAAGTTTGTAATCTGACCTCAAGCTTTTTAAAAATATTTTCAACTCATGTTGACTAACTAACATTTTCCCCTCGCTGCCAAAAATCTCTATTTTATTTGACGGTTTCCGGTAAGTAGGATCGCACCAATTTACAAATAGTGTTCCAACAATTCCGTTATTATAATAAAATGAACTGGAGACAATATCTTCAACATTTTTTGAATATACTTTATTTAATAAACTTCCCGAAATCTTATCGGGAATCCCTATTAAATAATTTACTAAGTCAATTGCGTGTGAACCCATCTCAAATAAACATCCGCCTCCCGACTCAATTTTCCCGCGCCACCCTTCACCATCATCCGGTTTACAAATTGTCGAACTGAACATTTCAGTTTTAAAACGTATTACTTCACCGACAATACCATTTTTTAATAACTCTTTTGCTTTTAGGAACATATCATTAAACCGGTTTACATAACCAACTTGTCCCACCAACCTTTTGCACTCTGCACGCTCCGCTAATTCAATAGCATCCTTATAAGAAGTTGTAAAAGGTTTTTCTACAAATAGATTTATCCCTTTTTCAATTGCCTGCAAACCGATACTTTTGTGTAGATTTGGCGGAGTACAAAGAAGTAACCCGTCTAATTCTTCTTTTTGAATCATTTCATTATAATCCGAATAAACTGTTAACCCTGAAAAATATTTTTCAAAAAGACTCCCAATAAGTTTACTTGGCTCGCTAATCGCTGTAATTTTTATATTTGGGTTAGGTCCTAAAATTGACATGTGGGTTATTCCCATACGCCCGGCGCCAATAATTCCGATTTTTAATTTTTCCATTAAAACAATTCTTTATATTTTCTTGAAATAATTTCCCATTTATATCGCCTATTCGCAATTTCTTTCATTTTTACAGCAAATTCTTCTCTATTATATTTCTTAATTTCATTCAATAATCGCATCAGATATTCTATGTTGCCAAAATAAACCGCTTTGCCTTCTGTCGTTGATTTATTAGTAGCGACATCATAAGCAATAATTGGCAATCCAAGATACATCGCCTCAATCAGTGAAGGTGCAGACCCGCATGCTGAATGAGTATGTATATACCAATTTGCATTACTACGTATAGTATCCAACTCAACTTGATCGTACACGGCATCAACAAGTTTTATGTTCCGGTATTGGCTAAACCTATTTTTTAAATCATTTCCATAGGGAGAAGTTTGCCAATTTGAGATTACAACCAAATTAAAATGTGGGGTTCTAACAAAAGCATCAAGTAGAAGATGAATATTGTTATCTTCCTGCGCTCGAGATACACTTAAAAAATATTTTTTAAATTCAATACCATACTTTACTAAAATATCTTTATTATCTTGCGGGCATACATGATCACCACCATATTCAATTAGGGTGCTATCTATTTTGTAATGATTCTTAACATATTCTGCAAAGACTGCATTGTCTACAATGGTTGAGTTAGAAAATTTTACTCCAAAAGCTTCTGATATTTTCAAAAACTTTTTAGCGATATAATTCCATTTCTCTCGCTGCCAGTCTAACCCACCGAAATTAAAAACAATTTTTTTCCTGAATAAAAGATTTAATGGTAAAATTATCGTTCCTGAGGAGCCAAGGATTAACAAAACATCCATCGAGGAAAAAGCGTGTAGAATGCTTAATATGTCATATAACACCCCCTGAATTCCATTAGCACTAAAAGGGAGGTGAACTAATTGCGCGCCATTATATATTTTTATGCGTTCGTTTTTGTTGAGATTGCTGCAATAGACAGTTAAATCAAAGTCTTTAGATAAATCTCTGACGAGGTAATTTGTTAATGTCTCAAATCCACCATATTTAGCCGGAAGACCATTTGTACCAATAATTCCAACCTTTTTCTTCAATCCAGATAACCTTTATAGTAATCTGAAATGTATTCTTTAAGAGCTTCCTTCCAATTCCGCATAATGTTTAAATTTCTTAATTCCAACTTTTTATTTACTAATCTTTCAGAAGGTGGTCGCTCTGCAAAATAACTTTCCTTAAAATATTCTGAAGTTACTATATTAATTTTAATTTTATCCTCTAATCCCAAAATCTTAAGAAGCTCTTGAGAAACTTCTAAGCGCGAAGTCTCCCCTCCGCAGACCATATTGTATAAACCCCAATATTCTTTTTCTAATAATAGTTTAACATTCTTTGCGAAATCTAGTGTATAGGTGGGAGTACCGTTCTTATCATTAACTATATATAGTTCCTTCTTACCATCTTTAATTTGTCTCATTATTTTTTGTATGAATTTTTTATCTTTTTTAGGACCGCTCCCCATCATCCATCCTGCTCGGCAAACTAAATATCGTTTTGCATTTTCCACAACGAAACGCTCTCCCATATATTTTGCCCGCGCATATACACCTAAAGGATTTGGTATATTCCAATCATCATAAAATTCCTTCCCACCATCAAATATTCCGGCAGTGCTTATAAATAAAATTGGGATGTTTAGTTCGTTTGCAATATAAACGGCATTCTCAACCGCAAGTGTATTAGTCTGGTAAGTATCATCGCTATTCATTTCGCAGTATTCTAAATCTGTGTATGCCCCTAAATGGAAAAGATAATCCGGTTGAAAATCAGTAACATCCTTCTTATAAGCATTATAATCTCTAAAATCCAAAAATGAGATCCAAGCTTCATTAACATCCTTATCAGTGCATTTCAATTTATAATCATATTTGAACTGCTTGTAAAATGCTTCACCTAACATACCGCCGCAGCCGGCAATGTAAATTTTTTTCATCCTTCACCATCTTTTATATTTAATCCAGGCCAATTTTCCCACTCCGCCCTTTCATTCATTATTATTCCGGATTTAATTATCTTTGCCGGGTTACCAGCAACAATACAGTTTGAGGGGACGTCTTTTGTAACAACAGCTCCTGCACCTACAATTACTTCGTCTCCGATTTTAACGCCCGGCATAATAAAAGCACCTATACCAATAAGACATTTTTCACCTATAGAAGTATCAACCATTAACGGCATTCCATCTACTCTCTTAACATGGTCGTGACTCATAATTGTGGCGTGTGAAGCGACTAATGTATTTTTCCCAATATGAATTCCTCTATGGTTCAGCCGGTCTAAATTAAGGTTGCGTTCTAAAATTACTGATGGATGAAAATCATATCCTTGAAAACGGTAATACGCGTTCCTAATACTCTGTACCAATGTGGCTAGAAACTTACGTAATTTTAATTTTGGAGTTAGTTTTTCTTCCATAATTTGTCATTCAATATATTTACGTAAATATTTATTAATTCTTTAGTAGTGTCTTCAATGGCATAGTTTTTATTCTTAATGACAGTACGTCCATCAAAATTTTGGGTAGATAGACTTTGCTTAACTAGAATTGCCAAATCTGAGGGTTCAAATGAATCAGAAACAAAACACCCCTCAATATCTCGTATCATTTCTTTTACATTCCCAACGTTTGTGGAAACAACTGGAACATTACAGGCTAAGCATTCTTTTACACTGTTAGGCGATCCCTCGAAATCGGATGTGATAACATGAACGTCTGTAGCATTAATAAAAAGAGGCATCATTTCTCTAGGTGTGTTTGTTAAAACCAAAGGTTCTATATTTTGAATTTTTAGATTATTTTTTAAATAATTTATCATTTCATTAAATCGATCTATTCTTTTTTGTTTCCTTTTTTTATATGAATCCGTAAAAAGAATATACTTACAATCGACGTTAAGATTAAGTTTTTTTTTACATTCATCTTTATCTCGAACATAAAAGAAATCCATATTTACACCGTTTGGCAAATAAATTGTTTTTGATCTCTTTATCTCTATAGGTTTACATTTAAGAATAATTTTATTGAAAAAAAAATACAAAAAATAAAAAAGTATTTTCCCGCCTTCAAATTCTGGAGGATTTTGATATGAAAGGATTGATTTTTTCCAAAAAGCGTGTCCTGTTAATACATAGATAACACCGCTAAATACATGATGGCAATGGATTATGTCGTATTTATTTCTAATTAAATAAAAAAATAATTTTTTTAAATCAAGTAAATAAATTTTTTTCCCTTTTTCACGACCATTAATGAAAAATATGTCACACGAAATATTTTCTTTTTTTAATGATTCAATTTGTTCTTTAACAAAGATGCCAAAAAATGGATGTCTTTCAGTAGGATAATTATTTGTTATATGTAGAATTTTCATATAAACAGATCCTGATTAGATTTTGTATACCATTTAATAAATTCCGTTATCCCATCTTCAAATGAAAACTTAGGATTGTATTTAAGAAATTTCCTTGCTTTTGTTATATCAGCAAAAGTCTTTTCAACATCACCGGGCTGCATGGGTAATCTATAAAGTTTGGCTTTTTTCCCCAATATCTCTTCAAGGACACTAATCATTTCTGCTAATGAAATAGTTTTCGATCCCCCAATATTAAAAATGTCACAACCTTTTAAATTCTCTACAGCGCCTAATATTCCTTCAATAACATCATCAATATAAGTGTAATCTCTCTCGGTTGTTCCGTTACCATAAAACGGGATAGGTTTACCCTCCATAATCAGTTTAGTAAATTTATGTATTGCTAAATCCGGACGCTGACGTGGGCCATATACTGTAAAAAATCTAAGACTAATGATATCAAAACCATAGAGATGATGATACGTATTACAAATAAGTTCTCCTGATTTTTTGGTTGCGGCATAAGGGGATATAGGATAATCAACATTATCTTCCTCGGAAAAAGGTATTTTTTTA
>JAGXSM010000078.1 GCA_018333725.1 Melioribacter sp.
TTGTGGATTTAATTTAAGAAAACTCTACGCAGTTTTCTTTTTGCCAATTTTGAAATGGCTGGATATTCGAATTAAAGAAAAATATTTTCTCTTATTCCCAAAACTAAATGAACAATCTTTTAGCTTTGTTCAAAATAAATGACTTATTCTGCGACGACTAATTAAGTACCCGGATAGTATTAATATCACTGTAATAGGAAGAATAGATAACACTATCTTATAAAACCAATACAGAATATTTAATTCTACCGGTAAAATCGCCAACCTCTTGCTAAAACATTAGAGATTATACATTAAGGTCAGATTTGATTTATTGACTTGACATTGTTACTGCTTCTTACATAAATTTTGCACGTAAAATTGGAGAAATAGTATAGAGAATTTGGCTACCGGTTCAGAAACAAAATTTTTTATTATAACAATTAGATAAAGCCAAAATGAAAACCCGATTCTCTCTATTATTTCTTCTTTTTATTTTAAATATTACGCTGCAAGCGCAAGATATAAGGATTTTATCATCCAGCAGTTCTTCCCTTGTTATAGAATACCGTCCTGTTTATTCCGATACAACTTTTCAACTGATCAATGGCGAAAATTACATTAGATTTAAAATCCCCGGAACTTATATCGAAAATTTTTTACAAACCGGAAGAACTCAAAGACCTGTAAGAGAACTAAATATTGGAGTCCCTTCTGAATTTGGTAATACAATTCAAATTATTTCAAGCGAGTACTCAGCATTACCCGGTAAATACATTTTTAATCCGGAATTTGAAATTGATTCATTATCATTCATAACAAGATATAATACTGTATCGGGCATACAAGATGAATTACCAAAGGATTTAGTCGAATTCGGTGAGTATGGTTTAATCCGTTCGTTACCTGTTCAATCAATAAAAATTTACCCGGTTCAAAGTGATAACAATCAGGTAAAGATTTATAAAAGGATTGTATTTAGTATTTCATTCGGCAGAAGTTCGGGTGAAACCGAATTAATAACCGAAAATTATTTGGAAGGTTCTGTAATTAACTGGGATGTAGCAAAGCGGTGGGGAGTTAAATCAAATATACAGTTAGCTAAAACCTCTTCAACATTAGCCTCCGGTACATGGTACCGTTTTGAAGCACCGGACGAAGGTATTTATAGAATTGAAAGAACATTTCTTCAAAACCTTGGAGCAGATGTAAATAATCTGGACCCGCGCACAATAAAGATTTATAGTAATGGCGGTTATAATTTACCGGAGGATTACACAACTTCAACAAACCGTGTTTTCCAGGAAATTGCAATTTCTGTTGTGGGTGAATCAGACGGCAAATTCGATTTGGGCGATTACATTCTCTTCTATGGAAGAGGTCCCGAGTTCTGGGAATATAATACTGCTTACAGACGAATTATGAGAGAAAAGCATTCTTATTCTAAAAAGAATTTTTACTGGCTAACATTTGGTGGAACAACTGGAAAAAGAATTACTGAAAAACCTTCATTAAACCAGTCAGGTTTTCATCAACAACCATTCTCTTTTGCTTACAGAAGTCTTGATAAAGATACAATCAATATCGGTAAATCCGGAAGAGGTTATTATGGAGATGAATTCGGTCAGTCAACTCCAAGCCGTACATATTTAACTACTTTGAATGGAATTCTTCCTTCAACCCGTATTAATTATAAATTCAGGATGATTAATGCTTCTTCGGATTATGTTCCACTAAGAATTGATGAAAGCAACCTGCAGATCTACACCGGAAATATTTTCGGATTTGGTACAAATAAATATTCATACGGACAGGATCTTGAAGGTAATGCATCTTTTGCCGGTTCTCTTTCCGATGAGAGAAGTAATCTAAGATTTACTATTTCCTCAACAACTCCAAGCACAAAAGTTTATATGGATTATTTCGAAATAGAATATAGAAGAAGATTAAGTGCGGTAAACGACAATTATATTCTATTCTCTAAAGATACAACCGCAGTTATTCAGTATACTTTATTAAATTTTTCAAATAGTTCGATATTCGTTTACGATGTTACTGATTACGCTAAAATAAAATTAGTAACCGGCACCTCAATTAGCGGGGGACAGGTTACTTTCCAGGCACAGGAAACTCTAAATAAAGTTTCTAAATACCTGGCAGTAAACCAGAATGCATTTAAGTCCCCATCCAATGGTGCAGCTGTTACAATTAATGATATAAGAGCGAATAAGTCCGGTACTGAATTGGTGATAATATCGCACAAAGATTTACGCGCACAGGTTGAAAGGTATGCTGCATACAGGTCAAGTCAATCGCCATACAAAATTACTACCTCAGTTTATTATGTGGATGATATCTTCAATGAATTTTCTGCCGGGATGATTGACCCAACGGCTATAAGAGACTTCTTAAAATTTGCTTACGATAACTGGCAGACAAAACCGTTCTATATATTATTCTTTGGAGATGGTGATTATGACTATCTGAATATAGAGAAACTCAACAGAAATCTCGTTCCAACTTATCAAACTGTGGAATCACTGGATAAGATTTCTTCTTATCCAACAGATGATTATTTCGCACGTGTCTCCGGTAAAGACTTAAGAATTGATCTTTCAATAGGTAGATTAAATGTTCAGAGACTTTCAGAAGCCGAAATTGTTGTTGATAAAATTGTTAAGTATGAAAACAATCTCGAGAAAGGTTTATGGCGCTCAACTATTACTTTAGTTGCAGATGACGGACCGCAAGAAGTCGGTTTTGATGACGGTAGTATTCACACAAGTCAAACAGAAAATTTATCTAATAGACGCATTCCAAAGTTTTTTGATCAAAATAAAATATACCTTGCTGCCTATCCAACAGTAATTTCCGGATTGGGCAGAAGAAAACCTGATGTGAATAAAGCAATTATTGATGCTGTTAATAACGGCACTCTTATTCTAAATTTTATTGGTCATGGGAATCCAAACGTATGGACACATGAAAATGTTTTTGAGAAAGCATCATCTATTCCTCAGTTAAAAAACGATCACTATTTCTTTTTAACTGCAGCTACATGTGATTTTGGTAAATATGATGATCCCACCCAGCAGAGTTCAACCGAGTTAATGATTAATATGAAAGATGCCGGTGCTATTGGTGCGTTTACTGCTGCACGCGTTGTATATTCTTCTGCTAATGCACAGTTAAACGATTCGTTATATACATACTTACTGGGTAATAGGGACATAAATAATTTACCACAGAGAATTGGCAGAGCATATTTCCTTGCTAAACAATTCCGAACAGAAGAGAATGATGAAAAATTTCATTTGTATGGTGATCCTACAATAAGATTAGCTCAGCCATCTTTACCGGCTTCTATTGATTCGATAAATGGAAAGACATTGAGTACATCGGTTCAAATAAGAGCGCTGGATAAAGTAAGGATTAATGGTAATGTAACTAACAGCAACGGAACTAATTCCAATTATTCTGGTGAAGCAATTATCAGTGTTTATGATTCCGAAAGACAAATGTTTCTTAGCGAGATGAACTACTATGTTACACTTCAGGGCGGACTAATTTTCCGCGGAAGGACGAATGTAACCAATGGTAAATTCCAGACAGAGTTTGTTGTTCCAAAAGATATATCCTACGAAAATAAAAACGGAAAAGTTTCTGCTTATGTTTTCAATCAATCGAATGATGGTATCGGTTATACATCCAATGTAATTGTAGGCGGAACTAATCCTAATGCTGTTGATGACAAAAAAGGTCCGGAGATTGCTATCTATTTTGATGATGAATCCTTCGAGAGTTCTTACCTTGTAAATCCAGATTTTACATTGATTGCCAGATTAAAAGATGAAACCGGGTTAAATACTACAGGAACGGGAATCGGTCATAAATTAGAAGCTACACTTAACAACGATCAATACAACACAATTGATCTAACAAACTTTTTTATTGGCGATCTAAACTCCGGCGGTAAATCCGGTGTAATTAGATATAAATTTACTTCAATGCCGGTTGGTGATTATAATATTAAAATAAAAGCGTGGGATGTATTCAACAATTTTTCTGTTCAGGAGGCAAATTTTTCAGTTGTAAATTCATTGAACGGAATTGCTCTTAGAGATGTTTATAATTATCCGAATCCTTTTTCTTCAAATACAACTTTTACTTTTCAACATAACATTACAGATGCAATAAATGTTAAAATAAAAATCTACACAATTGCCGGTAGATTAATAAAAGAAATAGAAGAAAGAGATGTGTTGAATAAATTTGTAAGAATTGATTGGGACGGAAGAGATAATGACGGAAACAATATTGGTAATGGAACATATCTTTACCGGCTTACAGTTGAATCTTCCGACGGCCGTTTCAAAAATAATGTTCTTGGAAAATTAGCAGTAATTAAATAAACTTATTTACATAGATGAAATCCACTTTTATGGAGGTTGCAAAATGAAAAGAATATTTATCATAATGATTCTATGCATTTTTGGCATCGGAATGGTTAAAGATGTAAAAGCACAGGGTGAAGCCGCCGTCCCGTTTTTACTTTTAGCTCCTGATTCAAGAGCAGGTGGTTTAGGTGAATCCGGTGCAGGATTGGCTGATAATTCCGCTGCAATTTTCTGGAATCCAGCCGGTATTGCATTCTTAACCGGTTCCGAAGTTGGATTTACTCACAGCGACTGGTTACCAATGTTTAACCTGGATCTCTTTTACGATTATGCAACATACCGTCAATATATAGAAGAATTAAATGGAAGTATTACCGCAAGTGTAACATATATGAGTTATGGGGAATTTGTTAGAACAGGTTCAAACTCTCCAGACCCGATTGGTACATTCCGCTCATTTGATGCGGCTCTTACATTAGGTTACGCAACCAAGCTAAGCAGCGATTGGGGACTGGGATTTAACTTTAGAGTAATCCACAGCCGACTTGCCGATAAACCGACAGAAGCCGAGCAAGGATCCGGAGTTGCAACTTCTGTAAGTTTTGATATTGGCGCAATGTGGCGCCCTACTAAATTGGATTTACCATTGATTGGTGATATTGGAAATAATTTTAGTATCGGTTTTAATCTCAGCAATATCGGCCCAAAAATTTATTATATCGATCAGGCACAAGCCGATCCTATTCCTACAAACTTCCGTCTTGGAATTGCTGCTCGTTTATTCGAAGATGATTACAATTCACTTACATATACTGTTGATTTTAGCAAGTTGCTTGTTGATAAAGGTGAAGCTTTCAGAGGTACGGTTGATACTACGCAGACTCAGAAAAAGAGAAAAGACTTTTATGAAACAATTTTTACTGCATGGTTCGATCAATCATTTGGTGAGGAATTGAGGGATATAGTTTCATCTATGGGATTAGAGTACTGGTATGGAAGTGAAGCAGAGGGGTTTAAGTTTGCTCTGCGTGCCGGATTCTTTTACGAAGATCCTTCTTATGGTAATAGAAAATTTGTTACACTTGGTGCTGGAATCCGTTATGATTCTTACGGATTCGATTTCAGCTATATTACTACCGATGTATTTAAGGGAGCTGAAAATCACCCGTTAAATAATACACTCAGATTTTCACTTCTGATTGGTTGGGGTTCGCAACCAAAAACAACTCCCGGATTTCCGCGCGGTATATAAAAATTTATGAAGAAGTTCCTTCTATTCATATCATTTTCCTTTGCACTGGGCAGTCTATCGGCCCAATCTTTTGTTAATCGGAATAACAACTCATTTTTAGTTAATTCTAATTCTGCCGGAGAAAGAGTAGTCAAAATTT
>JAGXSM010000079.1 GCA_018333725.1 Melioribacter sp.
TGCCGATTAGTTATCTTACTATAAGTTCACCTTATCTGGGTCCAGCAGAATTGAGGAAGTTATCCGAAGAAAAAATTGAACCGTTATTCGAAAGAGTTGACGGTGTTGCCTCGGTTCAAACTATGGGTGGTCAGCAGAGACAGATTAATGTTAATATTAATCCGGTGCTCCTTGCATCATACGATTTAACGCCAAATGATGTTTTACAATCCGTACAATTTGGTAGCGGATTACAACCAGCCGGGACAATTGAAACGATCAATAAAAATTATAGTCTTCGTGTTTTAAGTGAATACAGTTCGCTCGATCAGATACGAAATACAATCCTTACGTATAAAAATGGTATTCCGGTTTATGTTAAAGACGTTGCAGAAGTAATTGATGGATTTAAGGAAAATGCTAACGAAGTACGTGCTGATTACGGCGAAGGTATAATGATGATTATTATGAAGCAGTCCGATGCAAATACGGTTCTTACATCCAGAAAAGTTAAAGAAGCAATACCTGATATTATGTCAAGACTTCCGCAAGGAACTAAACTAAGTGTAATGTGGGATCAATCGGATTTCATTCTTAAATCTGTTAATAACCTCCGTAACACTGCATTAATTGCATTTGTTCTTGCATTTATAGTAATCTACTTCTTCTTAAGGAATTTCAGGGGAAGTCTGATTATGGGAATTTCAATTCCTGTATCTGTAATTGCAACCTTTGCGGTAATGTATGCAACAAACTTAACGTTAAATATTATTTCGATGGCGGGGCTTGCACTTGCAATTGGAATGCTTGTGGATAATTCAATTGTAGTTCTTGAGAATATCTATCGCCACCGCGAAATGGATAAAAACCGTTTGGATGCAGCAGATCATGGAACTTCGGAAGTAGGACTGGCAATTACAGTTTCTACGCTTACAACAATAAGCGTTTTTCTCCCGGTACTTTTTGTCCCGAATATTACAGGGCAGTTGTTCAAGGATATGGTTTTAACAATTACTTTCAGTCTACTCGTTTCATTAATTGTTGCAATTACACTTGTTCCTTTAATGTCTGCAAAAATTTTAAAAATTGAAGAGGATAAAAGTGGAAATAAACTCGCCCGATTCAAATTCAGAATAGGTGAGTGGATAAATAAAATGACCGATGAATATTCACGGATTCTTCACTGGTCAATTGGTCATAAAAAAGTTGTGCTGATTACTGTGTTTGTTTTATTTGTATTATCGATTGGATTAGCTACAATGCTTGGCGGTGAGTTCCTACCTAAATCCGACCAGGGTTTAATAAATGTTTTACTTGAATCGCCATCAGGTACACCAATAGAACAGACAAGAATCTATGCTTATAAAATTGAAGACATTGTTAAGGAAGTAATAGATAAAGAAGATTTTGAATCGCTCTCAATTTTTTATGGTGAAAGGGAAGGTATCGGAGCTTTCGGAACATCTCCAAGTACTTTAGAAATATTTGTTAAACTAACACCCCGAAAGTTAAGGAAGCATTCGCAGTTTGAATTATCGGACCGCTTACGAGCTAAATTTGATAAAATTCCCGGTGTTACATATACTTTTCAGGAAGGTGGAGCATTTACAACAGAGAAAGATATAGAGGTTAAAATAATCGGTTTTAATGTTGATGGTGCGAAAGCAATTGCAAATGAATTAAAATCGAAAATGGAAAAGGTAAAAGGTCTTGTAGATATCTCGCTTAATTCAAAAGAAACTACACCGGAACTTCAGGTTCACCTTAATAAAGATCTTCTTAATCACTATAACCTTTCTACAATGCAGGTTGCCGGTAATATTTCTACTGCAATTCAGGGACGTGTTGCTTCGCAGTATAGAGAGAAAGGTGACGAGTATGATATTTACGTCCGCTTTGCAAAAGATTTCCGTAATAAGAAAGAATCGCTTGAACAGATTGAATTAGCATTGCCGGCCGGCGGAAGAGTTAAGTTGAAGGATCTTGCTGTTATTAATGAAGAGCAATCGAGTCCAACTATATTCAGGGAAAACCAGAGCAGGTTTGTATCGGTTGGATGCGGACTTTCGGGAATTGACTTATCGACTGCGGCTAAAGAAATCAAGAATATAATTGCTGATACTCCAATACCATCTGAATATCAGGTAATAATTGGCGGAACTGCAGAAGATCAACAGGAAGCATTTTTCTATCTGGCTCTCGCTTTCATTGCAGCAATTCTTCTTGTTTATATGATAATGGCATCACAGTTCGAGTCACTGATCGATCCTTTTATAATTATGTTTACTGTTCCTTTGTCAATAATAGGAGTATTTATTTTCCTTGCAATTACAGGTACTTCATTTAGTGTTATGGCGCTTGTAGGTGTGGTTATGCTTGTCGGTATCGCGGTAAATAACGGAATTGTTCTTGTGGATTTTATGAATCAACAGAGAAAGAAGGGAATGAGCTTAATTGAAGCAGTTGAATTCAGTTGTAGAGCAAGAATGAGACCTGTGCTGATGACTGCCTTAACTACAATTCTTGGAATGGTCCCTCTTGCAATTGAATTGGGTGAAGGTGCAGAAACATGGACTCCGTTAGCAAGAGCGGTAATTGGAGGATTAAGTGCTACTACTGCATTAACATTGATTGTAATTCCTATTCTGTATATCAAATTTGAACAGACAAACGAAAGAGTGAAAAATTATTTTAGAGAGAGAAAGAATAGAAAAAGTAAGTAGAGCGTTTTCGATTACATTAATAAACCTGCATTAGAGTTAATCTTTTGTCAGGTTTTTATTTATGCAGATTTAATTTCATCCATTCTTCCAGCCCACCGCATACTATCAATTCCTGTGCTGCAATTCCGATAGAATCGATTGTGTACTTTTTTAAAGAAGTAGTAATTATTGATTTCAAGAAATCTACTTTGATATTAATTCCGGTTCTGACTGTTAATTTTTCATTGCCGAATTCTTTTTTCAAATCAGAAACAAGTTGAGGAGATTCAATAGTAAGAAAACCATTGTTAAGGGCGTTTCGCTTGTAAGTTTCATTGAATGAACCGGCAATTAAAAGTTGTATTCCGCAATACTTCAAAGCAGTTGCTGCCTGTTCGCGAGAACTACCGATGCCGAAATTAAATCCTCCAACAAGTATATCACCTTTGCGGATAATCTTACTGAATTCAGGTTCGTAATTCTCCATAACAATTTCTGCTTGCCGCTCCGGTGTAATATCATCCTGATAGGTATATTTACCCGGGTAAATTCCATCTGTATTCAAATTATCCTGGTGGCAGAATACAATTTCGCCGCTTATTGATTCAGGGAAATTTTCAATTATCTTAACAGATGTTGGCTTTGTTTTACCACTACTATTAGTTTTTAATTCACCTAAAATTTTCTTTTGAGGAAAGTGTTCCGGTGAGGAGATAAAGCCATTAAGAGCAGAAGCTGCAACAATTGCCGGTGAAGCCAGGTAGGTATCGGCTTTTGGAGAACCCATTCTCCCTTTGAAATTACGATTGGTAGCAGAAATTCCAACCTCACCATCTTCAAGTAGTCCCATACCCATTCCAATGCATGGTCCGCAACCGGGTGGAAGCGGAATTGCGCCGGCATTAAGTAATACCTGCCAATCACCCCGTTTTTCACTTTCTGACTGAACTTCGCTTGATGCAGCTGAAATATAAAACTTAACTTCTTCTGCAATTCTTTTATTTCGTAGTACTTCAGCTGCCTGGGATAGATCATCAACTCTTGAATTAACGCATGATACTAAATATGCTTTGTTAATTTTTATTTTTTTCTTCTGAATTAAACTTACCGGAGAAATTATTTTTACAGAATTAGGACCGGATATTTGCGGCTCAATTGAAGATAAATCAATTGTAAGTTCTTTCGAATAAAATGCATCACTATCTGCTTGGAGGAATTGGATTTCTTTTTTCAGTTTTTCAATTCTTGTAGAATTTAACCTTGGATGTTCACCTTTTCCATCAATATCCGATGCAACACCTTCAAGTCCTCTTTGCAAAATAAATTCAGCGCGTTTTCTTAACCACTCTATAGTAATTTCATCAATGGGGAATAGTCCGGTTAATGCACCCCATTCCGTGGTCATATTTGCAATAGTCAAACGCTGATCGATGCTAAGTTGTTTAATTCCATCACCTGTAAACTCGATAGCGTGATTAAGAACCTCATCCTTGTTGAAGAATCCAGCTAATACAATTATTATGTCTTTACCTGTAACACCTTTATTTGGTTTACCTTTTAATTCCACTTTTGCAGCGGGAGGAATCTGCCACCAGGTTCTTCCTGTAGCCCAGATTGCAGCAGCATCGGTTCTAACGATTGGTGTTCCTAAACATCCTAATCCACCATACATATTTGAATGACTATCCGAAGCAACGACCAGTGTTCCGGGCCATGCATATCCTTCTTCGCACATAATCTGGTGACCGATTCCACGTCCGGCCGGATAAAAATCCGCACCCATTAACCCGGCAAATTCTTCAATCCGTTTATACTTTATAAGATTTTTTTCACCTCTGTTTTGTATATCATGATCAAGTGTTATTACAACTTGCCGTGGATTAAAAAGTTTTGATGCACCAATGCTTCTGAATTTAGGAATTACTGCCCCGGTATTATCATGGGTCATTACATAAGCGGGTTTAATTGAAATATAATAACCCGAATGTATAACATGACCTTCATCCAAACCGAAGGTAAATTTTTGTGCAATCTTTTCTGTTAATGTCTGACCCATTTAATTACCGGATTCCAATTTAGCTATAAGAATTTTTCAGAATTTCATACGAGAGTGTATATGCATGATTAATAATTGTAAGTTCGGCAGATTTGAATGAATTATATTCGGCTGGATTTTGATTAGCAATAATGTGAAGAACCTCAAGCGGTAAATC
>JAGXSM010000080.1 GCA_018333725.1 Melioribacter sp.
AGGATCTGGATCTCTGCTACCGTACGCAAAAATCCGGTTATAAAGTTTATTACGTTCATACTACTGAGATAATTCACTTCAAAGGAGAAAGTACAAAACGCAGCAGCATCGATGAAACAAAAATCTTCTATGATGCCATGCATCTTTTTGTCCGCAAACATTTTTCATCATCTTTTTTTATAGAATCAATTCTTCAGGTGGCAATTATTTTCCGTAAACTGATTGCATTCGCAAACGTTTACCGTCTTGCAATATTAAGTATTGTAATCGATTTTATACTTTTTATTGTTGCGGTCTGGGGTGCCGAACAACTTTATAGTAAAGAGAACTGGCATGGTTTTCCTGAATTCAGTAAGCCATGGGTTTATATTCTTCCCGCTCTTCTTCAAATTATTATCTCCCTTTTTAACGGAAATTATAAAAGGAAATCTCTATCAACATTAAGAACTCTGGTCTCTCTATTTTATGGTTTTATTGTTCTATCCTCACTTACATTTTTTTTCAAACAGGTGGCATTCAGCCGCGCTGTTGTTCTTATCACTTATTTAATTTCATTATTAGCATTTCCATTATGGAGGATTTTCATAAAAGTCTTCTTTAGAATCGGATTAGAAAGCGATACAAAAAAATCCAGGACCCTTATTGTTGGTAATGAAAACAAATCACTGGAATTAACTTCCAAACTAAAGTCCGATTTCAGAAATCTCTATCAGGTAATTGGATTTATCGGGCTTACAAGAAAAAGTATTGGCAACCAGGTAGGAACATATAAAGTATTAGGTACACTGGATAATATTAAAAAAATAATTTTAGATGAGAAAATTGATAAAGTAATTTTTTCTTCCGACGGAATTTCATTCGATCAGATGTTTTCTGCTGTTGCAATTTCCCAGGGTGAGAATGTTGAATTTATGGTTGCCGGTAAAGAATTAGATTATCTTGTTGGTAAGTCATCTATCACAATGCTTGATGACATTCCGCTTTTAATAGTTCAGTATAACATCTCGTCATTATTTCATCGTATAACAAAGCAGATATTCGACTTCTTTTTCAGTTTAATCTTAATTTTACTTTTGGTTTACCCTTTAATATATTTGATCACAAAGTTCACATCTAAGAAGAGAGATTTCTTTCAATTCATTCTCGGTATTCCGAATGTTATTAAGGGTGAAAAGAGTTTTGTAGGGCCAATGAGCAATTCTTATTATGGTGAACTTTTTGTTGGAAAAACCGGATTAACCGGGTTATGGTATGTTGAAAATGTTGACAGGAATGATTCCGCTGAAATAAAAAATCTGGATCTCTTTTATGCAAAGAATCAAAACATTTGGTTCGATTTTGAAATTCTAGGCAGATCTTTTTCTAAAATGTTTTTTGGAACGGAGTAAAAATGGCTAAGAATATTCTGGACTTTGAAAAACCGATTATCGAGCTGGAAAATAAAATTGAAGAGATGCGTAAGTACGAAGGCCATCTCGATATTGCTAATGAAATTAAAACTCTGGAAGAAAAAGTTAACGATCTTAAAAAAAGTATATATGATAATCTAACCCGCTGGCAAAGAGTTCAGCTTGCCCGTCATCCCGAACGGCCTTATACATTAGATTATATTTACATGATGACCGAAAATTTTATCGAGATGCACGGCGACCGGTTATTCAAAGATGATCATGCTGTTGTGGGTGGATTTGCTAAGCTCGACGAGTTTAAGGTTATGTTTATTGGTCAGCAGAAAGGTCGCGATACAAAATCGAACCTGTTCAGAAATTTCGGTATGATGAATCCCGAAGGTTACCGAAAAGCATTGCGATTAATGAAGCTTGCAGAAAAATTCGGTAAACCGGTCGTTACGTTAATTGATACTCCTGGTGCTTACCCGGGATTAGAAGCTGAGCAGCGCGGTCAGGCAGAAGCAATTGCTCGTAATCTTCTCGAGATGAGCCGGCTTAAAGTTCCTATCATAATTGTAATTATTGGAGAAGGTGCAAGCGGCGGTGCATTGGGAATTGGAATCGGAGATAGAATCCTTATGCTTCAGAATACATGGTACTCTGTAATCAGTCCGGAATCCTGTTCAAGTATTTTATGGAGAAGCTGGGATTACAAAGAGCAAGCTGCCGAGGCATTAAAACTTACTGCCGAGGATCTTCTTCAACAAAGAATTATTGATAGAATTATTCCCGAACCTTTAGGCGGGGCACATAAAAATCATGAGTTGATGGCTGCAACTTTAAAAACAGTTTTGAAAGAAGAATTATCCGCTCTTATAAAAATTAAACCTGAAAAACTCGTTCAGAATAGATTAGAAAAATTTGGTAAGATGGGTGTGTTTGTTGAATAATTTTGCGGAGTAAATTTAATGATCTCGCAAACTTCCGAAATCCGTGTCCGCTATGCCGATACAGATAAAATGCAATTCGTTTACAATGGTAAGTATCTCGAATATTTTGAAGTTGGAAGAACAGAACTATTGCGTTCATTGGGATTGCCATACAGCGAAGTTGAAAAATCTGGTTATCAATTACCTTTACTTGAAGCGGGCGTTACATATAAGAATCCAGCTAAGTATGACGATTTACTTCTGGTTAAAGCAACAGTTAAAGAATTATATTCACCAAAAGTTCATATTGAATATTTAATTACTAGAAAAGAAACAGAAGAAATAATTGCCGTAGGTTTTACAACACATATTTTTATGAATGCAGAAACTAAAAAAGCTGTAAGACCTCCCAAACTCTACATTGAAATTTTAGCTCCATATTTTCAGAAATAACTTAAAAGTTTTGCGGTCGAATCCGCTTGTGAATTATAATGATCAGAAAAATTAAAGAACTAACTAAAGACACCGTCATTTATGGTATCAGTACAATTGTCGGAAGGTTTCTTGGGTTTTTATTAGTTCCATTCTATACAAATGTTGCTTCAATTACGCAGGATGATTTCGGCATCTATTCTAACATATATGCCTACATGGCACTTTTTGTAATAATTTTTATTTATGGAATGGATGCCGCATTTATGAAGTATTCTTCTCTTGCAAATGAAAACGAGAAGAAGGATAATTTTTCGACTCCATTTCTTTTTGTTTCAATCACTTCTATTGCTCTTTGTTTAATATTGTTTCTTGGTAAGGATCTGTTTATTCCGTTAATGGAAATTCCGCAAAACTACACAAGAATTTATTATTACTTCATTTTGATACTGTTTTTAGATGCCGTTGCCCTTATACCATTTGCAAGCTTAAGATTAAAAAGAAAAGCCGGTCAGTTCACACTAATCAAGCTTGTAAACATAATTTTGAATTTAAGTCTGAACCTGTTTCTTATTCTCAAACTTGAAATGGGAATTGAAGCAATTTTTATAAGTAACCTTGTGGCATCTTTATTCTCGTTTCTTGCATTGATTCCGGAAATAAATACTAATCTAAAATTAAGAATCGATAAATTGATACTTAATAAAATGTTGCGATTTGCAATTCCGTATTTACCCGGTTCAATCGCCGCAATGGCGGTTCAGGTAATTGATAGACCGATTGTTCTTGCAATGACTGATGCAAAAACATTGGGAATTTACCAGGCGAATTACAAGCTTGGGATTTTTATGATGCTCTTTGTCTCAATGTTCCACTATGCATGGCAGCCGTTTTTCCTTAATAATGCAAAAGAACAAAACGCTAAAGAACTCTTCTCAAAAATTCTTACGCTGTTTTTACTTGCTGCAAGTATTATATGGATTGTTCTTACATTGTTCGTAAGCGATTTTGCAAGCTGGGAAATTTTTCATGGTAAAACAATTATCGGTCAAAAATATTTGAGCGGATTATATATTGTCCCGGCGGTTCTGCTCGGGTATCTATTCCATGGATTGTATGTTAACTTTACTGCGGGAATTTATATTAAAGAGAAAACAAAATATTTTCCTCTTGTAACCGGTATAGGAGCAATTGTAAATATTGTAGTTAATATTCTGTTAATCCCCGTAATGGGAATTCTCGGAGCTGCTTTAGCAACTCTGTTTGCATATATGGCCATGTCTGCAAATCTGTTTTTTATTTCTCAAAAGTATTACGAAATTAAATACGAATATGGTAGAATTATTAAGATTCTCTCGTTGTTAATTCTATCGTGCTGTTTATATTACTTCGTTTACTTTAATTATGAATTTACACTTATAATAAAATTTGCCATGCTAATTGGTTTTACATTAACTCTCTTTGCACTTAACATAATCAGCAAGCAAGAACTTTTGCGTTTAATAAAAATTCTTCTCAGGTTAAAAGAAAATTAATTTTATCCCTTAAGCTATTTCTTGTTCAGGAAAAATCAGAATGGAAAAAATCAGAATAAAGATTCAGAGAATTGAAAATAAATATAATGACATTCCGTTACCGGAATATTCTACCGAAGGAAGCAGCGGTCTCGATATACGTGCTGCAGTTGACGATGAGTTCATCTTATCAAATGGTAAAGTTTCGCTTGTCCCTACAAATCTTCGTGTCGAAATTCCGTTGGGATACGAAATACAGGTAAGACCTCGCAGTGGTCTGGCGGCTAATCATGGTATTGGTATTCTTAACTCGCCCGGCACTATCGACTCTGATTATAGAGGTGAACTGAAAATTATTCTTTTCAACTTTGGAGAAAAAGATTTCTTGATTAAGCGCGGGGATCGTATTGCACAAATTGTTTTAACAAAAGTTTATAGAGCTGAACTGGATGAATCCGGTAACCTGAACAATAGCAAACGAGCAGAAGGCGGGTTTGGACACACGGGCACGAAATAAGAAATAAG
>JAGXSM010000081.1 GCA_018333725.1 Melioribacter sp.
ATTTAAGCTTGAGCAGAATTATCCAAACCCGTTTAATCCATCAACAAAAATTGAATATCAACTACCTAAAGATGGTAGAGTCACTATCAAAGTTTTCAATGTGCTTGGGCAGGAAGTAAGAACACTCTTAGATGAAGTAAAATCAGCAGGATATTATACAGTAGAATTTAATGCGAAAGGTTTGCCGAGCGGTGTTTACATTTACGGAATTACAACCGGCGAGTATAGTTTATTTAAGAAAATGATTTTAATTAAGTAAGCCCGACAATAATTAGCCGGGCTTTAGTTAAAATTAAATTAGGAATTTTCAATTTCCCTATCTACTTCTTCGGTGTGACCTTCACATTAAAATCGAGAGTTACATTTAATTTATTGTTAGGGCCTGTTATTGCATTTTCGACCGCATAAACAACGGAGTATTTTTTGTTAACGTCTGTGTTATCTTTGCGAGCCCGGATCGGAAACATCATTGTTGTTCCGGCAAGGAGTTTTATGTAATCCGGAAACCGAATCGTGTCATCTGTATTTACTAATCTTAATTCAAAATCCACATCCGAATTATTAGTTACTTTTATGTTAGCCGTTCCTCTTCCAACTGTGTTTACATTTGTTGTTGCAAACTGGACGGATGATTTAAAAAGAGGTTCAAGAAATATTTCTTTACCGAATAACTTCCCGTCATAAAAGATTGCAGTTCTTCTATTAATAATCCCGTCCTTAATTCCATCTTCAGATTTTTCATTTGCAAATACAAGTGTAATTGGTCTCCGGTTATTTCCATAATCGAAATTAATCGGGTTATGAATATCGCTGTTCCCAATTATTGCAAGATCTTTTTCAAGACACCACTCTAATACTTCCGGATAATACTCAACACTATTAACTACTTCGATACCCGCAATCAATTTATTTTCATATAAGAATGTATGTTCATCATACCATCTTGGAACACCGTCGGGTTGCTGACCTCTCCATCCCGGATGATTCCAGAACACCAATCCGCCTTGTTTTACAGCTTCCTGAATTGTTTCTTTCCAGGTTTCTTTTACGAGCGCATTTCCATTAGTAATAAAAATTGCATTGAGGTGTCCCGGAGGCATATCTCTTGTAATTTCTGATCCGTGGATCAATATTAATCCAAGTTCTTTAGCAGTATTCTTTCCTATTTCATATGCCGCATTATGATTAGTAGGTACGTAATCTTTGTGTGGTTGATACTCTATATGATCGGTAATTGCAAGCGCGTCTAACCCATCGCGCCATGCTTCTTCAATTCTGAATGTCGGCCAAACTGTTCCATCGGAAAAAACTGTGTGAGAGTGAAAATCGCATTTCAATGTTTTGTAACCGGGGATATCGGGAATTTTAATTTCTTTCCTATAATTTGGCTGAGCGTTTAAACTAATAAAAGAAACAAATAATAATATTACAGAGAATAGATTTTTGATTTTCATGTGGTAGGCTCCAAATCTGTGAAATTTGCTTTTGAAAAATAATCAATCGTTTAGACTATATGAAAAAAATATCTCTGTTTATTCCCTTGAGTTTGTTAAAAAATTGTTAAGTATAAATGCAATAAATTATCGGGTAACTGATAATTATAAATATTGTTATTTTTGATCAAAGGAAAAGAGGTATTAAATGAAGAAGTATTTACTGGCGCTAATTATCGTTTGGGCATTTAACCTAAACGCACAGACAGTTAAAGTGATTCTGGAAATTATTTCTCCAACACTTAATGATACCGCTAAAGTATATGTTTCCGGTAATTCTGATGAATTAGGAAACTGGAAACCGGATCTCGTAATGCTTAATAATGTTGGAAATAAAACATGGAAGAGGTCTTTTCAGATTCCGAAAGGATTTCGGATGGAATATAAATTCACTAAAGGAAGCTGGGAAACTGAAGCATTAGGCAGCGATTCATCTGTTCCGCAAAATTCTGTTCTGGTTGCCGGCAAAGACACAACTGTAGTGGTTACAATTATGAACTGGCGGGACAAATTTAATTTCACAGTTAAAGGTCAGATTACAGGAAAAGCGGAGTTCCACAAGGATTTTGTTGTTGAAGGTTTAAAACCGCGAAATATTTTTGTGTGGCTTCCACCAAATTACGAAACCGAAAAAGAAAGACGGTTTCCCGTTCTTTATATGCACGATGGACAGAATTTAATTGACCCGCGGACTTCAAATACATTCATCGATTGGCAGGTTGATGAGACAGCAGATAGTCTAATTACAAAAGGTGAGATCGAACCGTTTATTATTGTTGGTATTAACAATACATCCGACAGAGCGGAAGAGTATAATAAAACCCGTCTTGGTAAATTATATATGAAACTGATTATTGAGAAAATAAAACCATTTGTGGATAAAAATTACAGAACATTACCGGACCGTTTGAATACATCTGTTGGCGGTTCATCAATGGGCGGACTCATTTCATTTATTCTTGCATGGGATTATCCGGAAGTATTTTCAAAAGCTGCTTGCTTTTCTCCCGCATTTAAGTTCAGGGATTTTAATTATGTTAATGAAGTTGAAAAATATAATGGAAAGAAGAAAAATTTATTGTTCTACATTGATAATGGAGGTGTGGGACTCGAATCGGTTCTTCAACCGGGCATTGATGAAATGATAGAAGTTCTGAAGTTAAAAGGATATACCGCAGGAAAAGATTTTTTTGTGTTCATAGATAAAGATGCTGAACATAATGAAGCTGCCTGGGCTAAGAGAATGTGGCGCCCACTGAAATTGTTTTTTGCAAATTGATTTTTTTTCTTGCTGTAGCTTGGGATCATTATAAATGAAGATTCTTGTCGGCTCAAAAAATCCTGTTAAGATTGACGCAGTACGCGAAGCACTGTCAAATTATTTAGGGAATATTGAAGTAACCGGAATTGAAGTAGAATCCGGTGTTTCAATTCAACCGGCTGGCGATGAAACTTTTATAGGCGCTAAAAACAGGGCATTAAACCTGAAAGCACTGGATGAATCAAATAATATTAATGCAGATTTTTTCGTTGGTATCGAAGGAGGAATTGCCAAAGAGTTTAACCGGTGGTTCGCATTTGGTTGTATCTGTATAGTTGATAAATTCGGTAATACCGGTTTTGGAACCTCTCCTCATTTTGAACTGCCAATGTTGGTTGTAGAAAAGCTGTTAAATGGTGCAGAGCTTGGTATCGTAATGGATGAAATCCAGAATGAAGAAAATACGAAGCAGAAAAATGGTGCCATCGGCTACTTTACTAATGGTGTTATGAACAGAAAAGAACTTTACATAGAAGGGCTTAAGGTTGCAATAATTCCTTTCCTGCATAAAGAAAAATATTTCTAATTTTTATCATGATCACAAACATGATCCTGATCATGATAAAGATTTTTCAGGAGCGAATATGACACTTCCAATTTATCAGGTTGATGCATTCACAAGTAAATTATTTAACGGCAATCCGGCAGCTGTTGTCCCGCTCGAAAAATGGCTTGATGATGAAACAATGCAAAAAATAGCTGCAGAAAATAATCTTGCCGAAACCGCTTTCTTTATAAAGGAAGATAAAAATTATCATATCCGCTGGATGACGCCGCTTAAAGAAGTTAATCTTTGCGGACACGCAACACTTGCATCTGCTTATGTGATTTTTAATTATATTGAAAAAGAAAGCAGCAAAATAAATTTCAACTCCCGTAGCGGAATTCTCTCCGTTGAAAAAGATGGCGACTATCTAACACTTGATTTTCCATCTAACATTCCTCAGCCAACTAAAAAACCGAAAAGATTATCAGAATGTTTTGAAATAGAACCGATTGAAATTCTTGAAGGGGGAGAATATCTTTTTTTAGTATTCGACTCTGAAGATTATATACGGAATTTAAAACCCAACTTTGATTTATTAAAACAACTTCATCCAGTACATATGATTGTTACTGCTAAAGGAAAAGAAGTTGATTTTGTTTCTCGAATGTTCGCACCAAATCTTGGTATAAACGAGGATCCGGTAACCGGTTCTGCTCATACGGTTTTAACTCCGTATTGGTCAAAAAAACTTGGTAAGCAAAAGTTAATAGCACATCAGCTTTCTGAACGCGGGGGGGAGCTAATCTGCGAAAACCATAAAGAAAGAATCAAAATAAGCGGTCAGGCTGTGCTTTATCTTACTGGAAGTATATTTTTGTATTTTTAATTTATAATAATTTCTGCATATTATACCCGCAAAATTTTGCGTGGTGCGAAAAATTTGCGCAAAAAACCTAATTTACAGCATCATTTTAATTGTTTGTAATGAAAAAATTATTTCTAATTATTATTACTGTTGTTATTCCTCTTGGCTTATTTTCCTGTGACGCGGAGAGATTAAATCCTCTAGATCCGCTAAGTCCGGATTATAAACTGGTTTACATCGAAGGTTCGGTTAAGACAAAAGCAACTCCGCAACAGCCAATAGCCGGAGTTAAAGTTTTTTGGAAAGGTCAAAACATTATTACACAAACAGATCAAAACGGAAATTTCAAAATTGATGATCTGAATATGAACGATGGAATTCTCCTAATTGAAAAAGAAGGCTATTCAAAAGATTCTCTATTGGTTGTGTGGAGTGGGGAAAAAAACAAGCGAGTCGATTTTACATTAAATGCACTTCCCGTTATTAGTAAGTATAACTTATTTACAACAGTACAAAATAAATATCCGGATGTGCAGAATATCAGTTTTACCGCACAAGTTTCGGTTATCGATGTTGATAATAGAATCGACACTGTTTATATAAGATCAACTGAGCTCAATTTTTCAAGAAGATTGATTTTCAACTCATCATCGAAATATTATGAAGGTACAAATACTTCCGAGGATTTAAAGATCGCTTCTCTAGATATTGCTATAGGTAAAAAATTTGAAATTGTCACGGTTGATGATTCGAGACGAACATTTATTGTTGGTAGTGCAAATGTTATGAGAATAATTAAACAAGAGGTTATTGCAAGAGAACCATTAAACAAGGTTGCGGTATCTTCCAGACCAACTCTTAAATGGTTCAGATTTCTGCCCGGATTTAATTTTAAATATACTATTGAAATCTACACCGATGAATTCCTTCACAAACTTGTTTGGACTAAAGAGAATATTTCTAAAGATGATATTGAATTAATTCCGGATATTAATTTAACACCCGGCGAGTATTTCTGGGTAATCTGGTGTGTTGACGATTTTGGAAACAGAAGTAGATCTAAACCAGCTTCTTTTGTGGTTGAATAAAATAATTATATGAAAAATTTATTTACTGAAAATATTAGTCATGTTAAAAACCTCTCCAGGGAGGAGTTCGAAGCATTATATGAGTTTACACAGATCTTAAATTCTGCCACCCAGCAAGATTCTCTTATTGAAGATACAATTGATATTGTAATAAAACTCATAAATGCCGAGCGAGGAATATTTGTAAAGTATGATGAACCGACAAATAATTTTTCCATAATAACCGGAAGAAAAATTTCAAGTGAAAACATAACTGACCTTGGCGAATTTTCGTCCGGCATTCTTCAAAAAGTTATCAAAGAGAAAAAACCGCTTTTATATCATGATGTAATGAGCGACCCGCACTTATCCCAGTTCGAAAGTGTTCAGATTCATAGAATTAAATCTGTGATTGGAGTTCCAATTAACAGAAATGGAAAAGTATGGGGAGTTATTATTGCCGATAGCACATTAGACAGAAGAGAGTTTACAGAAGAAAATTTAGTCTTTCTTAATTTTTTCTCTAACCTTGTATCGCTTGCGCTGGATAAGATTTTAAAACTCGAAGAGCTCGAAAAAGAGAATATTATTCTAACGAATAAGCTTCAATCTACCGAAGAGATTCCCGAAATGATTGGCGCAAGCCAGGTAATGCGTAATCTTTCGCAGCTTATTTATAAAGTAGCGCAAACCGATGCAACTGTTTTAATTGTAGGCGAAAGCGGAACAGGAAAGGAAGTAGCTGCAAAAGCAATTCATCAGCTTAGCAAAAGAAAAGAAAAACCTTTTCTTGCACAATTCTGCGGTTCTATACCGGATAATT
>JAGXSM010000082.1 GCA_018333725.1 Melioribacter sp.
AATTTTTGAAATCTCCCAACACTTTCTAATACCATTATTGCCCCCCCCAATCCTGCAAATACTCCTCCAAGTATTACATTAACATATCGCGTTTTATTAACATCAATGCCCACTGTATCAGCTGATCGAGGATGCTCTCCTACAGCTCTCATTCGCAATCCCATAGGAGTATGAAACACTAAATATTGCATAAAAATTACCATAATAAACATTAAATAAATCATTGGTTGATGCGAAAATAAAATTGGTCCAATTATAAGTATATCTGAAAGTATGGGTATTGGTATCGTTGGAAAAACGCCTACTCCAGAGAGATGGGTTGGATCAATATAAACATTTGCAATGTAATTTGTTAAACCTACCGCAAGCAGGTTAATTACTGTTCCGCTTATTACTTGATCAATTTTATAGTGTATTGATAATACAGCATGAAGAGCTGCTATTAATGCCCCACTGGTAATACCACAAAACAGACCGATTAATAACGAAAGATTGGTTGGAAAAATACCCCCAGTCCATTGATTAAAAAGAGCGGACCCTAAAAATGTTGTGAAAGCACTAATGAGCATCATCCCTTCGATACCAATATTGATTACTCCTGAGCGTTCACCTAATAAACCACATAATGCACCAAACACAAGGGGAGCAGCCTTAATAATCGCCAAAGTGGATAAACCGATAATCAAATTTATCTCCATATTATTTTGAACCTCCTCCCCACCCTTGGCTCAAATTCACTTTATCAGCTTTTTTGTCTTGAATTTGAATCCGATAAATTCCTCTAATAATTTGATTGGCAGCAACAAACATTAGAATTAAACCTTGAAGAATTGTGATCATATCTACTGGAACTTTTGCCCGTAGTTGCATAAGTCGTGCTCCTGAATCCATTGCGCCAAATAGAAAAGCTGAAAAAACTACTCCTATTGGATTTATGTTTCCTAAGACTGCAACTGCTAAACTATCAAATCCATATCCGACATTAAAACCAGCAGTGAAATTATAGGGTGGTAAACCCATAACTTGAATAGCTCCAGCTAATCCAGCCAATCCACCACTTATAGCCATAGTCAACACAATATTTTGATTAACTTTTATACCGCAATACTTTGCCGCAGTAATATTCAATCCTACCGTTCGAATTTCAATCCCCAAAGTAGTTCGAAATAATAATATATAAACAATGATTGCAAGAATTAATGCGATAACAATTCCAATGTGTAACCTTGTATCAGAAATCATGATAGGGAGTCGTGCAGTATCAAATATTGAATTTGTTTCAGGAACGAAACTTGTGGTTTTTCGTAATGGGCCATTCACACCAATCGACCAAGTGATAATTCGGGTTGCAATATAATTAGTCATTATTGTTGTTATCACCTCATGTGCACCGAATTTTGCCTTTAAGTATCCTGGAATTGCCGCCCAAACAGCTCCAGCGATAACTCCAGCTAATAATGATAATGGAATGTGAATAATTGCAGGAGCTTTAATAGTTGTCCCTATTATTACAGTTGCAATTGAACCTACAAAAATTTGACCTTCCACCCCGATATTAAATAAACCGCCTCTAAATGCCAGAGCTACACCTAATCCACCTATAATCAAAGGTGTTGTTTTAAGTATTGTTTCAATCCAATTATTTAAATTACCAAACGCTCCCTCAGCTAAAGCGGAATAAGCTATAAGTGGATTTGAACCAGACAAAATAATTACAACACTTGATAAAATAAGCGCGGTAAATATAGCCAAAATCGGAACAATAACACTAATATAAATATTTTTTATTGGGTTTAATTTATTAAGTAGATTGTCCAAATTGTAATTTATGCTTTCTCTTAGTTAGAATTTATTAGTTCGAGTGGAGCTAAGAAAAGTAGCTCCACTCGATTTATCGGAATTTTAAGACTTACATGTTACTTTATGGGCACACAAAATGTATTTGGATTCGACCCCTCAAATGGTGTACAAGGGTTAATTTCACCAGAATTTAATTTTTCTGCGATTTCTTCTAATAATACTTTTGCATCTTCTGGTATGGCACTATCTAAATTATGAAAAGGTGCTAATGATGAAGGTGCATAAACATCTCCACCTCCAAAAGTGCCATCTGCTATCGATCCTATTACACCTACAACACCTTCTTGAATGTCTTTTAATGCACTCGATAGAATACAATCTTTTACTTCAGGTAAAGTAACGAATTGATCCATATCAGTTCCGAGCACATAAGCTCCTAGGTTACAAGCTGTAATTAATGCTCCATTAGCTGTTAGCCCTCCAGCTCCATACAAAACATCAACACCTTCACTGACCAAAGCTTTCGCAGTCTCTGAACCAAAAGTTGCATCAGAAAAACATACATCAATAGAACCAGGATGATAAACATTAATCACTTTTGCATCGGGATTCACAAACTTAACTCCATTGTAGTACCCAACTTCATAGCGTGCAACGGCCGGTATAAATTGGCAACCAAAAACACCGCCAACCACATTTGTTTCAGTCATCAAACCTGCAAGTGCACCAACAAGAAATCCCCCGATATCTTCTCGGAAGTTTAATCCTACTACATTGGGATATGGATCTGGTTCAAAATTTTCATTAACTTGTTTTTGATCAACACCAATAAAAAACACTTCCGGATTTTCCTTGGCTATTTGTCTGGTAATAGCACCCATTGCAAAACCAGATGTAACTATGATATTGTATCCTTCATCGACAAACGATCTAATATTTATTTCATAATCTGCACTATCTGTAGTCTCGATGAAGCTATAACATTCTTTTCCTAATCCAAGTAATTTTGCTGCTTCTCCTACACCTGTCCAACTTGCTTGGTTAAAACTTTGATCATTTATTTTTCCTACATCACTTACATATCCGATCTTATAGGTACATTCCTCTTCAGGCGCTTTTGGTTGACAAGCTGTTAACAATATGGACAAAACAGCCAATAGAATCATCAATTTTGTCAAATTTCTTTTCATTTTTCATCTCCTAAATTTTTTTAATTATCATTTTTTAGTCTAGATATTTGATGGCATACAAAGAACCACCTTTTGGATTAATTAGAATTTGGGATGGTACCTCCTTGAATAATTAAATTCTGGATAATATTGTTTACTTAAATTGTCATAATCTTCTGTCTCATATTGATAAATAGAATCAAGTGCAATTTGAATAGCATATTCCCACCCTTGAATTAGACCAGTATTTTCTCGATCATAAATCACATCATTTGTTAGTAGATTGCCGGAAACTGCGCACACCATTCCAGATTTCAATCCCCGCATATGAGCAATTGTAAAAATTGCTGAACTTTCCATTTCGACATTAAGAACCCGATGGTCAGCAAGCATTTGAAGTAATTCAGGAGTCTCTGCATAAAAAGCATCCGAAGACGCACTTAAACCAAGAAATACATCAAAATTGCTGTTTACTTTATGTTTTACTGATGTATCAATCAATGCTTTAGTTAAAAAGTAGTCAGGTACAGCAGGAAAACTTTTATGAGCATAATAATTTGATGTTCCATCCAGACGCAATGATCCCAGACTAACAACGATATCCCCAATTTTCATATTTTTTTGAAGGGCTCCTGTACTTCCTACTCGAATAAAATGAGTTGCACCAATATTTGCTAACTCCTCAACCGCAATGGCTGCTGATGGACAACCCATTCCTGTTGAAGTGGCACTTACAGTTATTCCTTTATATTTTCCAGTCCAAGTTCTATGTTCTCGATGAAAAGCTATTTCTTTTGCATCATCTAAATATTTTGCTATTCGTAAAACCCGATCTGGATCCCCAGGTAATAAAACGTATTTTCCCACTTCCCCCGGACGTACTTTGATATGATATTGAGGCATTCCTAAAGTTTTTTCTGATTTATCAATATTAATTGTATCTGTCATAAAACCGCCTTTAGTATAAGAAATTTAGTAAATTTTGTTTATGAAAATTATTTTTGGGGGAAGAAATTCTTATTTGTATAGTACATTTCATATCTGTATTGTTCAATCACAATAATTGTGATTTTTTTGAATAACATTTTTCAGATCAATACATGGTTTCAGAACAACCACCTAAGAATAACCGCCATGCATCTTTATTGCCGCAAACCACATCACTAATGTTTGTGTGTTGCTTCATCAGACCTGGCTCAGTACCTTTCACTAAAACTTCATATTACACCAGCATATCTCCTGACCTGATCCCCAGCGATCTTTTCCATGCAGCAAGGCGCAAATAGTGTTTTACTCATAAAAATGTAAAACACCATTTGCGCCACCTTATCCCCGGCCGCAGAGAAAGCGCGCCAAAACGGCTTTGGTGCCGGATGCCGATCTGCACCAACAAATCAACCGCATCAGAGATCATTTGGTTGGCTTCATGTGGCTTTA
>JAGXSM010000083.1 GCA_018333725.1 Melioribacter sp.
CGGTGCATAATTTCTCTTTTCCAGCGGACATTTTTCCGAGTAACATTTAGATCCTTTTAAAAATAATTTTTGTTTTTCTCTTCTGCACAATTTGCAACTGGAACCAGTGTATCTTGCCATCTAATTATTTCTCCTTCTTAAACTCTTCTGCGTTTTGGCGGTCTGCAGCCATTATGTGGAATTGGTGTACTATCTTTAATTGATAAAATTTCTAAACCTGCTACGCTTAAAGCTCTAATTGCGGCTTCGCGTCCTGCACCAGGTCCTTTAACAAAGACATCAATTTTTCTTAGTCCAAGATCATAAGCTTCTTTAGCGGCGGCTTCTGCAGTAACCTGTGCAGCAAACGGAGTATTTTTCCTTGAACCTTTAAATCCATTTTTACCGGCTGAAGACCATGAAATTGTATTACCGTAAATATCTGTTATTGTACAAATAACATTATTAAATGATGCTTTAATATGAGCAACACCAACCGCATCAACATGAACTTTCTTTTTAGTCTTTTTAACTACCTTAGCCAATTTAGCTCCTTAAAATTAATTATTACTTCTTAGCCGGTGTTTTTTTCTTTCCGGCAACTGTTTTACGTTTACCTTTACGTGTTCTTGAATTTGTTCTGGTTCTTTGACCTCTAGCGGGTAATCCTCTTCTATGACGCAAACCACGGTAAGAACCGATATCCATCAACCTTTTAATATTCTGCTGAACTTCGCTTCTTAATGCACCTTCTACTTTATGTTCAGAAGTCATTATAGAACGGATCTTTGCAACTTCTTCTTCGGTCAATTCGCCAATTTTTTTGTCAGGATTAACATTTGCTTTTGTAAGAATATTCATGGCAGTTGTACGACCAACACCATAAATGTAAGTTAATCCAACAAATGCTTTTTTTTGTTTTGGTAAATCAATACCAGCAATACGAGCCAAATCTTGTTCCTCCTACTTTTAACCTTGTCTTTGTTTGTGTTTTGGATTTTTGCAAATTACGCGTACAACTCCCTTTCGTTTTATAATTTTGCAATGCTCGCATAATTTTTTTACGGAAGCTCTAACCTTCATCTCTTCTCCGTTATTTATACCTATATGTTATTCTACCTTTGTTCAAATCATAAGGTGATAATTCAATTGCCACCTTATCGCCTACTAAAATTTTTATAAAGTGCATTCTCATCTTACCGGAAATGTGAGCAAGGATTTCATGACCATTATCGAGCCGGACTTTAAAATGAGCATTCGGTAATGTCTCTGTAACAATTCCATCTACTTTTATTGGTCCTTGCTTAGCCATTTATTAGCACTTAGTTAATATTTCTGGTTTACCGTCTATAATTGCAATAGTATGTTCAAAGTGAGCCGAGGGTAATCCATCGGCAGTTCTTACTGTCCATCCGTCTTCGTCAACCGTAACCTTATAAGTTCCTAAATTTATCATCGGTTCTATTGCAAGTGTCATTCCGTTCTTAATTAAAGTACCGCTTCCTTTACGACCATAGTTAGGAATTTGAGGCCCTTCGTGTAATAACTTTCCAACACCGTGTCCGCAAAGATCTCTAACAACCGAAAAACCTTTACTCTCTACTTCTGTTTGTATTGCATAAGCAATATCACCGACTCGATTACCCGGAACTGCCTGTTCAATACCAAGATAGAGAGATTTTTCAGTTGAATCCATCAGTCTCTGTTTTTCATCAGGTATCTTACCAATGGCAATTGATAAAGCAGCATCCCCAAAGTAATGATTTTTTTCAACGCCAACATCAACAGAAAGAATTTCTCCTTCTTTAAGAACTCTGCTACCGGGAATTCCGTGAACAACCTCATCATCAATTGAAGAACATATTGAACCTGGAAAATCGAACGAACCGGCCTGTGAATAACCTTTAAATGCCGGGTGTGCATTATTGCTCAGAATGTAATCTTCTGCAATTTTATCCAGTTCTATAGTCGTTACGCCAGCTTTAGCATAACGCTTCATTAATTGTAAAACTTCTGCAACTATTTGACAGCTTTCTCTTATGTAATCAATTTCTTTTTTTGTTTTTATTAATACCACAACAAGCTGTCTTTATTCAATACTTTAAAATCTTCTACCTTTTAATTTACCGGACTTCATAAATCCATCATAATGCCGCATAAGCAAATGAGATTCAATCTGCTGCAATGTATCCAGAGCAACACCAACAATAATTAATAAACTTGTGCCGCCGAAGAATGATGCAAAACTTCCTGATACTCCGAACTTTGAAACGAATGTAGGAAGAATTGCAATTATTGCCAGGAATACAGAACCGGGTAAAGTAATCTTGGTTAAAATGTTATCTATAAATTCTGATGTTTGTTTACCGGGTCTAATACCGGGGATAAACCCACCTTGCTTCTTCATATTTTCTGCAACATCCTGAGGATTAAATGCTATTGCAGTATAGAAATAAGTGAAGAAGATAATCATGATTGCATATATAACTGCATATGTAAATGAATGATACGAAAAATATTGAGCGAGTGTACCAATAAATTCATTATTCGGGAAAAATGAAAATAAAGTACTCGGAATAAACATGATTGATTGAGCAAATATAATCGGCATTACTCCGGCCGTATTAACACGCAAAGGAATATACTGAGTAACTCCGCCGTAAACTTTTCTACCAACAACACGTTTGGCATATTGAACCGGAATTCGCCGCGTACCTTGTGTTACAAGAACTACCCCCGCTATAACCAGAACCATTAGTGAAATAATTACTATCTCAATTACTAAATTTCTTTGTCCGGCAGCAATTAATCTGTATTCGTCTAAGATTGCAAAAGGAAATCTGTTAATAATTCCTATAAAAATTATTAGAGAGATACCGTTACCAATTCCTTTTTCAGTAATTTGCTCACCCATCCACATAATAAACATTGTTCCGGCAACAAGAAGAATAATTGTAGAAACTTGCCACGCCATTCCTCTAACTGCATCGGAAACGATAGGTAAATTATTATGCTGAATATTTAAAAGCTGAATAGTAACACCCCATGCCTGAAAAGCGGAGATAATAACGGTTCCGTATCTTGTCCATTGGTTGATCTTCTTACGTCCTTCTTCACCTTCGCGCTGTAGCTTTTGAATATAGGGTATAACCGCACCGGCAATTTGTAAAATAATAGATGCGGAAATGTAAGGCATTATTCCGAGTGCAAAAATTGCAGCGTTCGAGAATGCACCACCTACAAATAAATCATACAATCCAAATAGATTGTCGCTGGATTTATTTGCCATAGCAGTAGAAAGCAAATATGAATCGATTCCCGGTAAAGTAATATGAGAACCAACTCTTACAATAATAAGCAAGGCAATAGTATAAAGAATTCTCTGCCTAAGCTCATGAATTTTAAATATGTTTCGGAAAGTTTCTTGAATTGTAGCCATTAAACTTTAATCTCTTTGATAGTTCCGCCAAGTGATTCAATTTTTTCTTTTGCAGAAGCACTAAATGCATGTGCTTCAACATTTAATTTTGCTTTTAATTCTCCCACACCAAGAATTTTAAAAGGTGCAACTGCTTTAGAAATTACACCGTGCTTATATAAAGACACTGCATTAATAATTCCGTCTTCAACTTTTTGATCATCTACTAACTTTTGTAATCGGCTTAAGTTAACAACCTGATAAACAGTTTTAAATGGAGAGTGAAAACCTCTTTTAGGAACACGTCTTTGTAGAGGCATCTGTCCGCCTTCGAACCATGCTCTGTATTTAGCACCAGAACGTGAACGCTGGCCATTCATACCTCGTGTAGCAGTTCCACCATGACCGGAACCTTCACCACGAGCAATTCTCTT
>JAGXSM010000084.1 GCA_018333725.1 Melioribacter sp.
AAAATGTTAGAAATATTTGCCGGAACTAAACTGCATAATATTCTCTTTCCGCTAAGGAGTAAATTCAAATCGAGTTTTAAGTTTGGTATGTATTTATTGAGCATTACTTTTCTGCTAATTGCGCTGGCAAATCCTCAGGTAGGTACAAAGATAGAAGAGGTTAAACAAGTAGGAATTGATGTTTACATTATATTGGACGTTTCTAAAAGCATGCTTGCAGAAGATATTAAACCGAGCCGGCTTGAAAAAGCTAAATTCGAAATCTCAAAATTAATTCAACGTTTAAAAGGTGATCGTATCGGTCTAATTGTTTTTGCCGGACAAGCTTACGTACAGATTCCACTTACATCGGATTATGCTGCGGCAAATCTCTTTCTCTCTGCTGTTGATGTTTATTCTGTCCCTCAACCCGGAACTGCAATAGGTCCCGCATTGGAACTTGCATTAAAATCATTCAGATATGATGACGGGACAAAAAAAGCCATTGTGCTTATTACTGATGGTGAAGACCATGAAGGCGAAATTGACGCGGCAGTTTCTGATGCTAATTCTAAAGATGTTGTAATATATGCTATCGGACTCGGTTCGCCTACAGGAGTTCCAATTCCTGTTTATAGTCAGGCCGGTGTTCAGTCAGGATACAAGAAAGATAACCAGGGAAATATTGTCATTACCAAACTTGATGAAGCTACATTAAAATCGATTACTGAAAAAGGAAATGGAAGATATTACCGCGGTTCTAATACCGAAGATGAACTTGAAGCGATTTATAACGACCTTTCTAAAATTGAACAATCGGAATATGGTTCTAAAAAAATTACTGAGTATGAAGACCGTTTTTACTATTTTCTTTTGCCGGCTATTTTGATTCTATTAATTGACTTTTTTGTTTCGTCAAATAAATCTAAGTTATTTATGCGATTCGAAAAATTGAGAGAGGTGGAACAATCATGAATAAATTTGTATTGATTATTCTACTCATTATTCCTGTTTTTTCATCGAACTTTGCGCAAAGTAAAAGAAGTTTAATTAACGATGGAGTAGAACTATATAAAAACAATAAATATTCTGATGCCGAAGTTAATTTTAAGAAAGGTCTTGAAAAAGATGCTGAATCGTTTCATGGTCATTTTAATTTAGGAGATGCTTATTATAAACAGGGAAGGTACGATGAGGCAATTCAATCATTTAAAAACTCGCTTGCTCTTACAGAAAATAAAAATGACAAAGCTAAAATTTATCATAATATCGGCAACTCGTTCCTTAAATCCCAGAAATTTCCTGAAAGCATAGAGGCTTATAAGAATTCGCTTAAACTTAATCCGGATGACCTTGAGACAAAGTATAATCTCTCCTATGCTTTAAATATGATGAAACAGGATCAGAATAAACAACAGCAGCAACAGAATAAAGACAATAAGGATCAGAATAAGGATCAGCAACAGCAGCAAAATCAAAATAAAAACGATCAAAATAAAAACCAGGATAAGCAGAATCAGGATCAACAGAAGCAGCAACAGCCCAAAAACGAAATTTCTAAAAATGATGCCGAGAGAATTCTTGAAGCATTAAAAAATAATGAACGCGATTTACAGAAAAAATTAAGACAGAATAAAGGTCAACCTGTTGTTAGAGAAAAGGACTGGTGAGACCTTAGACTTAGTAAAGAGTGCAAAGTGTAGAGAGCAAAGTGAAGAGTGAAATGTGTAGAATTGGAAATATCAATATCTGTTTTGATAATGAAATTATTCTAAAGTGATATATGAATAGTAAAAGCAAAATAAAATTTCTAACAATCGTTTTATTAATTGTAATTGGATTGGTTGGAAATTCATTTGCACAGGAATTCAACGCAAGTGTTGATAGAACTGTGGTTGGTCAATACGATCGGTTTCAGGTTTATTTTACTTTTAATGGCAGCGATGTTAATAACGTCCGCGATTTTAGACCACCTAACTTTTCAGGATTCAGAGTTCTATCAGGACCTAATCAGTCTACAAGCATGCAGATAATAAATGGAAAGGTATCGGCGTCCTTATCATTTGTTTATATTTTGCAGCCAACAAATGTAGGTGATTATTCTATCGGTCAGGCAACTGTTGAGTTTTCCGGAAAGACTTACAAAACTAATCCGTTAAATATAAAAGTAGAAAAGGGAACACCTCAGCAGCAGCAGCAAAGTAATGGCGGTTATACTGATGAAGAACTTTCTAAAAATGTTTTTATTGTTGCTGAATCTAATAAGAGCCGTGTTTATTTGGGTGAGCAATTAACCGTTACGTATAAGCTTTATACCAAATTAAATATTTCATCACCTCAAATTACAAAGCTCCCTCAGTATCAGGGTTTCTGGGCTGTAGAAGTCGATCCTGCTCAAACAATTACTTTCGATATTGGAATGTATAAAGGTGAGCGTTACAGAGTTGCAACAATTAAAAAAGTTGCATTGTTTCCTACTAAAACCGGTCAGCTTAGTGTAACTCCTTTTGAATTGAATATTCCTGTAATAGTTAAGAAGAAAAGAACCGGTAACGATATATTTGATGAATTCTTCAACGATTCATTTTTCGGCAGAACAGAAACGGTTGACTACCTTGCTAAATCAAACACACTTAAAATTGATGTTGAACCATTACCATCATCGGTCGCACCATCATCTTATAATGGTGCCGTAGGTAATTTCAACTTCAAAGCAGAAATTGATAAGAATAAAGTTGTTACGAACGAAAGCATTATGCTTAGATTAACCCTCTCGGGAAGTGGAAATATACAATTGTTGAAAGCACCCGAACCGCAATTACCTTCGGGTATTGATAAATATGATCCTAAAGTATATGATAATGTTAATAAAGGTTCTGTTGTCTCCGGTCAGAAAATTATTGAGTACTTAATTGTACCGAGGGTTGCCGGTGATAAAGAAATTCCTCCTATGGAATTTTCTTATTTCAATCCGGAACAAAGAAGATATATTACATTAACTTCTCCAACTTTCAAGATAAATGTTGTGAAGGGAGAAGGTCAATACGAACCGCTTGCCGGAAATTATTCAAAGTCGGATGTTAAACTATTGAATGAAGATATTAGATTTATCAAAACTTCGGATTTTAATTTAAGACCCAGACAGGAAAACTCGATAATTAAAACATGGTTCTGGTTATCATTGGTTTTACCTGTAATATTTTTGTTGACTGCTGTAAATTATAGAAAGAGACAGGAAAAACTTTACGGAAACTTGCAGTTGCTGAAATTTCAGAAAGCTGAAAAAGCCGCACGTCAGAGATTAAAATTAGCAAGGCGTGCATTGGATCAAAGCAATATTTCGGAATTTTATTCAGAACTATCCCAGGCGCTTTATGGATATCTTGAAGATAAACTTAGTATTCAAAAATCTGAATTCACTCTTGAAAGTGCTTTGGAGAGACTTGGCAAAAAGAATGTAAACGAAAATTTAATTTCAAGGGTAAGAGAAATAGCGGAAAAATGTGAATTCGTTCGCTTTGCACCTCAGGGTGAAACCTCTGCATCTGCAACAGAAATCTATAATGAAGCTGTTAAATTGATTGTTGAAGTTGATTCCTCTCTGGAGAAGAAACGATGAAAAAAATAATAAGTTATTTAGATAATTCTTCTTACAGGTTGGTTTCTATATACCGTCTTCTACTTGTTGCTGTTTCATTATTAGTTTTATCGCCATATCTTTTTGCACAATCGCCTGATGATTTGATTAAGGAAGCCAATAAATTATATCAGGAACAGAAATTCGATGAAGCAATATCAACATATACGAAAATTCTATCTCAAGGGTATGAGAGTTCATCCCTGTATTATAATCTTGGCAACGCATATTTCAAAGCGGGTAACTTAGGAAGTGCAATTGTGAATTACGAAAAGGGACTTAAATTATCTCCCGGCGACGATGATATCTCATATAATTTAAGAATTGCCAATGCACGGACTGTTGATAAAATTTCTGAACTACCGAAACTATTTATTGTTGAATGGTGGAACTTGTTGATAACATCTTTTTCAACATCTGGCTGGGCTTTAATTACTGTTCTGATATTCTGGATTTTACTTGGATCAATAGGAGCATTTTACTTTGCCAAAAGAGCAAAGATTCAGAGGGTTTCACTAATGGTCGGGTCTTTATCCTTGGCAGTTTTTATAATTGTTGTTGTCATTTTAATATCCCGATACAATCACGAAGCTGTTACAAACTATGGAATTCTTACAGAGGAAATTTATTCGGTTAAGGGAGCACCTGATTTTAAGAGCAGCGACATTTTTGTGATTCACGAAGGAATTAAATTTACTGTTGAAGATCAGGTTAACGAATGGTATAAAATTCGTCTTGCTGACGGCAAAGTTGGATGGATTCCTAAAAATGTTTGTGGATTGATATAATTCTCAAAACAAATTTATAACTAAGAGTATTGAACCAGACTAAAGCAAAAAAATATAATAACATTAAACTTACCATTGGAATCTCTAAAGGTATTCTCTCGTTCATTTTATTATTCATGTTTCTTCACTTTAATTATAGTTCTGAACTCGAAACATACATCCGTTCCTTATTATCAAATGATTATTTAGTTCTTCTTCTCTATGTGTTAACACTCGGTTTTATTTCATCAATATTATTCTTCCCGGTAAATTATTTTATAGAATTTTACCTCGAACATAAATATCAATTATCAAATCAAACATTTTGGAAATGGATTCTTGAAAATATAAAAGAAGCGCTTGTAGGTCTGGTTATTGGAGTACCTATATTACTAATCTTCTATTATGTGTTAAATTTATTCGGTAATAACTGGTGGCTGCCGTTTTCAATTATTTTATTTCTTATCTCAGTGTTTCTGTCCAAAATATTACCACTAATAATTTTGCCTATATTTTATAAGGTTACTCCTGTTGAGGATGAGGAATTAAAGAATAGAATCCTCGCACAAAGTAAAGATGCCGGGCTTAGAGTTGAGAATGTATTCAAATTTAATATGAGCAAGAATACTAAAAAGGCAAATGCAGCATTCACCGGATTGGGCAAATCCAAAAGAATTTTACTTGGTGATACACTTATTGAGAATTATTCATACGATGAAATTGAAACAGTAATTGCTCACGAGCTGGGTCATTATAGAAAGAAGCATATCATTAAAAATATTATGATAAGTACTGTAACCAGCTTTGTTACTTTTTATTTGATCTCAATCCTTTATTCTGTTTCACTTCCATTTTTCAATTTCGATTCTATAACAAGAATTGCCGCTTTACCATTATTGGCATTATGGGGAACACTAATAAGTTTAATCATTACTCCAATTTCAAATTTAATTTCGCGGAAATTTGAATATGAAGCCGACAGATATGCAATAGACACAACAAATAAAAAGGAAGCTTTTATTAACACACTCGAAAAATTGACCGACCAAAATCTTGCCGATAGAGAACCACACCCATTAATCGAATGGTTCTTTTATAGTCATCCCTCCATTAAAAATCGTATAGATGCTCTCCAGAATATCAGATAGAAGTTTTATTAATTATTTTTATCATTATATTTCGAAAGTAGAAAGAGGAAAGTCGAACTGCTGATGCTAAACAGGTTAAAAATTATTACAATATTCCTTTTGACCATTGCAATTTTCGGTTGCTCCTTCGATTCACCGGCACCCACTCAATCTACTTCTACACCAGCAACACCATCATCACCATCAGATCGTAATACACCAAATTTACCAACACCATCCGATGGAGCGATTAACCAGCTTCTATTTGTAACACTTAAGTGGGAATGTGATAATGCATCTGAATACGATATCTATCTGGGAGAAACAAATCCACCATTAATCAGATATACGACCACGCAAAGTAAATCCTATACTACACCTCCGCTAAGGTACGATACTAAATATTATTGGCGTGTAGTTGCAAAAGGAACTGACGGGGTAACCCGTTCCGGTCCTGTATGGAGCTTTACAACTCTTCCTTCTACTCTTTCAACTGTAAACGGGTATGCATTAAAATTATACCGGACAGAAACAAAATTGCCGAATACAGTTGAATTAGTCTTTCAGGTTCTTGATTTAAACGGAAGCGGTGTTACCAATCTTCAACTTTCCGACTTTGAAGTTTTTGAAGACGAACTCCCTCTATCTATCTCGGAATCTGGATTGAATATTGTTAAATGTGCAACAACTCCTTATAAATTGAAGA
>JAGXSM010000085.1 GCA_018333725.1 Melioribacter sp.
AAAGAGGCATTCGGATAATTTTTATTGGGGTGCAAATGTAAAAATTATTAGAAGAGATCTTGCAGAGTTTGGTGCAACAGGAATTGGTTTTGATGTTGGTGCGTTATATATGCCGTATGAAGATTTATTTATCGGCGCAAACATTCAGGATGTAACAACAACATTAGTTGCATGGAGTACAGGACGAAATGAATTGATAACCCCGACTGCAAAAATTGGCGCTGCTTATGCGTTCAATTTCTTGGGTGGTAAAATTATGCCGGCTGTCGATTTCGACTTACGGTTTGAAAATAGAAAATTTGCCTCTACATTTAATGTTGGTCCTGTTAGCTTCGATCCGCATGCTGGCTTAGAGTATAATTACAAAAATATTTTTGCAGTCCGTGCTGGTTATAACGATGTAAAACAGTTTACGCTTGGTGCCGGAATTTATTTACCGAAGCTTCAGATCGATTATTCATTTGCAAGATTCAACCAGTCGGAATCCGACCGGCTTCCGGATTCTCATCGTATATCATTAATACTTACTCTTGAAGAACCAAAAATTTTAATAGACGGAAATTAATCCGTCTCTATTTTCTATGAAAAAACTATTAATAGTTATTTTCGTTACATTAATCCTTTATTCGTGCTCACCCTCCTTAAATTCTATTTATAAATTCGATTACCCGTTAACCCAGCAGAGTGCATTTTCAAAAACCACAAACATTTCAGTTAAGCTCCCCGATGGATGGTTTACAGCAGAGGATAATGAATGTAAATGTATCGATCTCTGGTTAATAAGAAACGACTATCAGCAATCGCTTAACTTTTCTTCAATTCATGTCGATGAAGCATCAAGAAAAAATATTTTGCAGAACGGAATAGAAAAATTAGCTGCACTCAGTAAGATCTCTATAAAAGCCAAACTGGGAAAATATTTTAAGGGTTTTTTTAATGACGAAGTTTTTGAATTAAACGGCAAACGGTTTTCTGCTTACGAGTATGAAAATACAGAAGGTATTATCAACCGCGTTGTTTTATTTGAATACAAGAATAATTTTTATGAATTAACTGCGATTTCGAAGGAAACCGGGAATTATGAGCAATTGTGGGGAATTCAAAATACAGTGCTTACCTCTTTGAACTAGTGAAAAAAGTTTATTCAAAAAGAGTTGGCAGCAAAAATAATTTTTCAAATAATAAAATTTTGTTAAAAATTAAAGACCTCTTCAATCACCGAGAATATATCAAAGAATTCTTCATTAATATATCTCATTGTTGTGTTAAAAGATGTATGCCCCAGAGCGTAAGAAACGAGCAGCGGATCTTTTGTTTTTTTGTACAGCTGCGATGCATAAGCTGCACGGAATGAATGGATGGTTAAATTTCTTCTTATTCCGGAAATTACTTTCCACTTTTCAAACCGATAGGAAACCTGCCTACCGGACAGGCCGGCTTGTCTGCTGGATAACTGGGTTTTTAATTGGATACCCGGGAATAAAGGTAATGAAGAATCTGTATTTTTAAAAAACGGCAAATAGTCATCTAAAATATTTGATAGAATAGAGGGGATAGTTTGGAAATTCTTTGAAGATCTTTTAACTATTGGTAAATGAAGTAACTTTGAATCTCTGTCATAATCTGAAATTCGTAAGGCTAACGCTTCAGATTTTCTTATACCGGAAAATGCATACACGGCAAATAAAGCTTTATCTCTTTGTGAAAAAGTATCTGTTGATTTTGAAATAGCTGTAAGTAGGTTTGTAATTTCTTCTTGAGTTATAGGCGTTGTAAAACGTGAGCAAGATTTTATAAGATGTATTTCATCGGCAAATTTATTTTGATGTATTCTCTTTTGTAACAGTAATTGAAAAAAGAACGGTAACCGCTTTTTATTCTGTTGAGCGTAGTGCCGGAACGCTTGGAACATTTTTTACCAGAACTGCATAGTTGAGTAATGAAATTATTCAGAACATCTTCACAAATACTGTTCATTTTTATGTTGCCAATCTGTTCTGATAAATAATTGAGATCTCTTGAATAGCAATAGAGTGTATTGGGTGAGCATGAATTATGAAGATTTTTAAGATAAAACCTTATTGCCTCATCCAAATAAATATCATTTCCGTTTGCATTATAAGTATATGAGTATTTTCCATTCCATGTTAAGTTAGAACGCTCAGGATATATTGCATTTGATATTTTCATAGTCTTGATCCTTTCTAAAATTGTTTTTGTGGATAATTTATTAACCCTCTTGCGAAATATTAAAAGTGGAGATGAAAAAAAGAGATTTAATTGACAGTTTTCAAGGTAGATGAAATACTTTTTAGCAACTGATGGTTAACTATGTTTGCTCGGTTGCAAAAATTATTTTTTAAGCGATGAAACTGAGTTTATAAGTTATTGAATTCTAAATAATTACAAATGTTTCTCAATTGGTGGTATGGTAAAATTCGAAAATCTATTTTCGAAAATATATTACTTTGCTATAAGTTGTTTGGATTAAAGTGGTTAGTAAAATCTGGATTGTTTATTGAATTTGTAAGTTGTTGAAGTTGAGGGCTTTCCTATAATATACATTATAAGAAGTCATGCTGCAAAAGCCCAGGTTTTTACCTAGGCTTTCAAGGTCATTTAATATGATTTATCGATCAGCTTTATTCTTTATTATTAAAATCCGCTGACATTTAATCGTCCGCCAGTTACACATTTATTGGATAAAGAACTAGTAGGAATGGTGCTGGAGAGAATTGCATTTTTAATTGTAGCTGCAGAAGCGCCGGAATGGGAAGCAGCGTAGAGAGCTGCACCACCGGTCACGTGAGGTGTTGCCATAGAGGTTCCGCTATATGAACCGTATGTTGATGATGTACCGTTTCTGCTAGGAAGAGTCGAATAAATACTTGAGCCCGGAGCGCCAAGATCAACTGTTGTAGCGCCGTAATTTGAAAAACTGGATAATCCACCGGTAGATGTTATTGAAGCAACGGCAATTATATTAGCGTTTGGATAACCTGACGGGTAACTTGGTGTAACATCGTTATCGTTGGTATCGTTCCCTGCTGCGGCAATGAAAAGAATTCCTGCAGCATTTGCTCTCTCAATTGCATCTTGCAGAGCTTGAGAAAAGCCACCGCCACCCCACGAATTATTTGTTGCGACAATATTCATTGCATGACGGGTTTTAAGATCTGTAATATAGTCAACTGCTTTAACTGCATTAGCAAGAGTCCCTCCTTGACGACCGAGGAATTTTGCCGATATCATTTTAACATTCCAATTAACACCGGCAACACCTTTACCGTTACCGCCAACAGCGCCAATTGTTCCGGCTACGTGCGTACCGTGATCGTCCTGTGCTCCATCATAAATAGTATTATTGTTACCGTCAAAATCCCATCCGTTTGTATCATCAATGTAACCATTCCCATCATTGTCAACACCATCAACAGGATCGTACGGGTTAACCCAAATGTTTGCTGAAAGATCCTCATGTGTTTTCATTATTCCTTCATCAATAACTCCAACAATAACCGTGTTGGAACCGGTATTGCCTGCAGCCCATGCTTCACCGGCTTGACTTCCGTATTGATTAGCAGGTGATGTAGCATCGCCATACATTCCCCACAGAGATCCGTTAGTGTAATAAGGATCATTCGATGTTGCAAAATGATTATAAATATAATTTGGTTCTGCGTATTCAAC
>JAGXSM010000086.1 GCA_018333725.1 Melioribacter sp.
ATTTTCTTTACTGATATTTACGTGACTCGAGTAATATTCAAATACGGAGTTTTTCAAATTAATTCCCGGGCACCAGTCATTTATGATATCGTTCAATGATAAAAAAGCAGCTTCAGCTTCTTCTTTAGTAAATTTACCCTTTAAGAAATAGTTGATTAAAATTTTTTCCTTAACAAAATTTTCCACCTTCTGTTTAATGTCTATAACCTCATGTTTCTCAATATCTCCGCATTCTAATTTAGATAATAGTATTTGTTCGTTTACCTCATAATTATAATCGTAGTACGCATTAAAATAATTTTTATAAACGGTAACTACATCTATTGCATAAACACTTTTTTTATAATCTGTTTGGTCATTTAATAAACAGTAAATGTTTTGAAGCAGATCATGAGTATTTAGAGTACTATTATTTTTTCAACTTGTTAAAGATAGTTTTTCAATTGGGAAATCAGGTTTGCAGTTCTCATTTAAAGCAGATTTCAGGGAAATTTTTAGTCCGTGCAAATCCTTCGTTATGCAAAGTTCCTCAAACTCTTTAACCGCATCTTTAATATTCCTTAAGATTTTAGAACCGATAGGATCAGTCTGCGAATAAAGTTTTGACAATTGCGCATTAGTTACTTTTATAAGAAAACTTTTGTATGCAAGAAAAAGATTAACTTTTTCAATACAACTGATGTCAGTATTCAGAGAATATAAAAACTTATTAAGTGAATAGAATTTATAAACTTGGTTTCTACCAAACGCATCGGCTATACAATCATAAGCCAAATCTGTAATAGTAATTCCGTTTCTTGTTATCATACCAATTATGTTTGAACGATAGTTTATCAAGTATGATTGAATAATTAGTCTTGATATTTTTATCAACTCGGCTAATTGGAAATGATTAATTGTCCCATCAGCAATAGCATTCAAGAATTGATGGATTTTTTTGTAATCTATGCCCATAATTCTTTCTAAGCGTTTAATGGATTCTGATTAATCCTTCAATTAATTTATCTATCATAAAACTCGATTCGTCTGATAGACTCCTTATTTCAGATAACGTCTTCAACTTGTTTTGAATACCCTCAATTAATTTCTTTTCTTCAAGTCTAAGCTTATCCGATAATTTTCCCGTTGAATAATCTTTTTGGATTAATGAAATTGTAAAAAGCCATCCGAGCAGCTCATCAAAGCTTTCTTTATTATAGTAAGTTATCCCTTCATACTCATTAACACCAATAAATAACTTACCCCGATTATCGTTCATAATTTCTATGAGAATATCTACAAAAGGATGAACTGAAAAAGATTCATACTCTGTACTGAACAATTTTCGGATTTGGCCATTATATTGGATCAAAATATTTAGAAGCAAAATTTCGCGGTGAAGTTCATACTCACCTTTCCCAAGCCGTAAAAGAATACGCCTCAGCGGAATTGAAAGCATTAACTTTTCATAATAGTTCGATGAATTCACATCCCTTACTTCATCAAACAATTCTTTCATAAATGTAATAACCAGTTGCTGTAAAAGTAGAATTAGGTTTTCCTTGTAATTAAAATCACCGTTCAGAACAAAAGCATGATGCTTATCGCGATGGAGCAAATCTTTGTCCTTAAAAAAATGTTTATTCATGAAAACTGTAATGTCTCTAATGGTGGAGATTATGCTTCTGAATTTTGAGAGTATTTCTTCACCATCATTCTCTAAATTGTAATAATTCTTTATCGTTTTCTGCAGTCTAGCAAATCTTTTTGTTAAAAGTTCGCAGCATACTTCTTGATTATTATAAACTTCACCCAGAACAACCGGCGTGATAAACTGACCAAGCATTTCATCGTCAAATAAATTTTCAAATGCGTGATGGATCGGCTCTAATCTCATTTCAGCAAGTGAAGTTTCAATTGAAGGGACACCCTTTCCCTTTAGTTTCCTTGCTAGTTTTTCATATTCACCATCACCATCATAAACCTCGCGAAAATCTAAATAGACCAAATACCTAAATGCGCCGAGTTCAACACGAAATCCTTCGAAAGCAAATTCACTTCCTGATTTCAAGTATTCGAGATTGGAAACATGTTCGCGATAGATGTAAAAATGTTGAAGAGTAGGATTAACGCCAAGCGCTTCTCCGAGAGTTTTAGTTTGTAATTCTTTTTTATCGTAAGATGAAATTAATTTGGGTGAAGAACGGAAAATTGTTCCGGATGTATTCTGATATTTATTGTTGAAAATAACTATTGCACGATCCCCTCTTTCACTATTTGAATATGCAAAAATATTTTCATTTAGATTTCCGTAACCATCATAAAAATCGAAAAGCCAGAAATTTGTAACCTGACTGAAAAGGTAGCGCTTCTTCATTAGAGGAAATATTTCCCTCTTATGTCTTTCAACAAGCCACTGGTTTGGTGATTCGTTATAGTATGCCCGCTGATATTCCATCCCGTATTTTTCAGTAAAACCTTCTATTTGCCCGTGTGCAAACATTGGTAGTCCCGGTAATGTTACCATTAAGGTGCATACACCAAAGTATTTATCGTCAGTACCAAATTGTTTAATTGCAGTTTCTTCATCCGGATTACTCATAAAGTTAACGTAGCGTTTCAGAATTTCAGGTTCGAACTCCAAAGTGTTCGAAATAAGATCGCGGTACTTTGCATTCTCCTCCTTCATCATCATATGCATAAATGCGGAATTATAAACACGGTGCATGCCAAGAGTGCGGACGAAATATCCTTCCATAAGCCAGAATGCTTCTGCAAGTAAAAGAGTTTCCGGCATTTCATTATTTATTCTATCTACAACTTCACGCCAGAATTCTTTTGGAAACTGTCTGTCGAATTCCTCCTGTGAAATTGAATAATCCGATCTTGACGGTATATCGCCGCCTCTACCCGGAACCGGATACCACAATCTGGAAAAATGTTTTTTGGCAAGAGTCATTGCAGCATCAAAACGGATAATTGAAAACTTTCTTGCGACATCAAAGATTTTTTGAATTACCGCTTCTCTAACTTCTGATTTAATCATGTTAAGTTGTGCCGTATCATTCCATGGCATATTGGTTCCATCATTACCATGATAAATGTATCTTACATCTCCCGTTCTGTTATCAACTCTCTGGAAAACAACGGCAGCATCACTACGGCTCCAGTAGCCGTCTTCTATCCTTATTGATACAGTAGGATCATCGGATAAATCGGGTCCGGTGAAACGGTAATTTGGGAACGGAGGAAAATTGGATTGAATAAAATAATCGGGACGTTCAATTACCCATTTCGAAAAAATACCGGTATGATTAGGGACCATATCGCTTGCAAGCCGGATCCCTTTTCTACGTGCACGTTCATTCAAATTATTGTATGCATATTCACCGCCAAGGTCATTTGCAATTTCATAATCGTATAATGAATATGCAGAAGCAACCGCAT
>JAGXSM010000087.1 GCA_018333725.1 Melioribacter sp.
GTCTATCCCCCGTTAAAAAAATTATTCCTTCAATTTTTTCTTCCTGAAGCAGCGACATTAACTTTGCTTTCTCCTCAGGGAATTTGTCATACGTTTCTAAATAAGGTTTGTCGTCAACCGGATTGAGAACCTGTCCGCCGATTGCAATAATCTTAAATGGAGCTCTACTAGTAACAAGATTATCGATAAGCCATTGAATTTGAGGGTCACCTAATAATTCCCTGTAACCGGATTTTCTATTGTTAGGAGTTCTGAAATATCTTCCATCGAGGAGAAAGAAATCAACATCGCCCCACTCAAAAAAAGTAGTCATAGATGGAATTCCATTAAATCCGAAAGTAGGATTGACCCAGAAAAGCTTGTTTGCTTCAAGAGTCTTTTCTTTTAAGTAGTAGCCTCTATCGCTATCATTAGGACCGAAATCGTGATCATCCCAGATTGCATAATGATGAACCGAACCTAACAATGGTTGAAGCTCCGGTAATGAGCGTGAATGAGTTATTCTTTTTATAATACCCGACCATGAATCCCAATCGACCTCCCTCAAATAAAAGTTATCACCGAGCCATATCATAAAGTCCGGGTGTTTTTCATATATACTTTTCATTATTTGATAATCACTTCCATATGGCTTACCCGGACGGTCATATTGAGTTTCATTAACATAAAAACAACTTCCGGTTGCAAAATTAAACTCAGGCGGATCTTCTCTCCATTGCCATAGTTTTTGCGTCTGGAATTTTAGTTCATAATTGCGTTTAACAGGTTTGCCGTTAATATAAAGTTCATAATTATATTTTTGTCCCGGTTCAAGCTGATCAGCAATTAATTTGGCAGTGAACCCATTTTTCTTATCTGTAATTACTTCATCTGTAAAAAACTTTTTCTTCGGTTCATTTAAATTCCAGTATGAGAATTTAACTTTTGCAGTAGATTTTGTTTGAACCCATAGACCAACTTCTCTCATTGCAGAATATCCGACCATTGGACCAGACTGCAGAAGTTCCTGTGCAATTACATTAGATACAATAAATAGAAATAAAAATAGAGTTGCGAAGGCTTGCCTGGTTTTCATATTTCTCCTGGATAGTTTTATTCTACTCAAAGATAAAATAAATATAAGATGGAAAAAAGTTTTGCATTAGTTATAGTATAAAAATCTTTTTATGTTTGATGTGTAATTGGGAATAATTTTCAGTAAACAGAATTAACTATGATCAAAAAAATAAATATTCTTGTTGTTTTAACAGTTACCGCTATTATTTTTATTGCCGGATGTGACGACACAATTAACCAGGAAGATCTCGATTCAAAAATAATTCCTTCAAGTAATGTCAGTTATTCTCAACATATTCAACCTGTATTCGATGCAAGATGCAGTAATGCGGGGTGCCATAACAGTATTGATAGAAGAGCGGGATTAAGCTTAGCTACATGGGCAGATGCTACAGGTAATTCGCAAATAATTTTTCCGGGGTTACCCGATAACAGCAAATTAATCTGGTCAATTGAAGACAGATCAGCATTCCCTATGCCTCCGGTTGGATATCGACCGTTAACAAAAAATCAAATTGACGGAATTAAAACCTGGATTAAAGAAGGTGCCAAGAACAATTAAGAATTGAGATTTGAGAATGTGGAATGAGAAATAACTGATATAATTAATAATTTAAAATTCTGCTCTCTATACTCTTCACTCTGCATTATACATTTTACATTATACTTTAATTACAGCCACTTCATTTCACGGTACCACTCAACAGTTTCTTTCATTCCTTCTTCAAGCGAAATCTTTTGACGAAATCCCAATTCATTTACAGCTTTAGAAACATCACAGGTCCAGTATTGCTGAACAAAATCTCTTGCCTTCTCAATATTAAATGTTGCCGCTTTAGAACTGAAGAGAGCAAAAAATTGTGCAATTGCAGCAACAATAAATACTATTATATGCGGAACACGGACAGTTAGTGCTTTCTTTCCCATCGATCGGGAAATTGCATTGCCAATCTGAATCCAATCATAATATTCCTGTGAGCCGATAAAGTAAGTCTGCCCGATTGCCTTTTCAGTAATTGCAGCAAAGTAAATTCCATCAACTAAATCGGTAACATGAATAATGTTGACTAATTTTTTATTAAAGCCGATCAATCCGAGTAAACCCTGTTTATAAGTTTTAAAGACGAGATAAATCTCAGTATCTCTTGGTCCATAAACCGCAACTGCGCGTATAATACTTATCCGTAAGCGGTCAGAGTAACTTTTTGCCATCTGTTCCTGTGCAAGTTTACTTTTACCGTATCTGGTAATAGGATATTCTTTTGTTTCTTCTGTGCACGGCACACCATCAAGCGAAGGACCGCATGCAGTCTGACTGCTTACAATTACAACCCTTTTGATACCCGGATTTACTTCACTTACCACATCGAGTAATACTTTAGTAGTTTCAACATTACCCTGATAATATTCTTCATTTGTTTTTGCCTTAACTACTCCGGCAACATGAAAAAGATAATCTGCATCTTTCAAAACACCCTTCAAAGCTTCTTTATCGAACAAGCCGGAATTAATTATTTCGACCGGTTTATTTTTCAGCCATCTTAAAGAACTTGATTTTCGTAAAATACATTTTACATGATGCCCTTCTTTAATTAATCGATCTACTAAATGGCTTCCGACAAATCCAGATGCACCTGTAACAACTGAAATTATTTTGGGACTCATAGTGTTAATAAATTGTTAAATTTGTTTATATTGTTTCTGTTAATTAGCAAATCTGTATAATAATTTTCGTTAAGATATAAATTTTTTAGAAAGAAAAATAATCCGGAGGAATATTGGACTTATTTAAAAAATGTTATGAATTCACCCGTGCTGATGAAATTAAAGCTCTGGGAATTTACCCTTATTTCAGACCAATTGAAGAAAATGAGGGTCCGGTCGTCCAGATTGAAGGAAGAAAAATAGTAATGGCCGGTTCCAACAATTACCTTGGACTAACCGCTCATCCAAAAGTTAAAGAAGCAGCATTAAAAGCAGTTGAAAAATACGGGTCAGGTTGTTCCGGTTCACGTTATTTAACAGGTACATTAGATTTACATATCGAATTAGAAGCACGTTTAGCTAAATTTTTTGGCACTGAAGCAGTATTACTTTATAGTACAGGATATCAAACAGCCCAGGGAATTATTCCTACTCTTGTTCAAAGAGGTGATTATGTAATTTCGGATAAAGATAACCATGCTTGTATAGTTGCCGGACAAATAATGGCTAAAGGAGCAACTGCATCTCTAGAACGATATAAACATATGGACCTTAATGATCTTGAACGTGTTCTAAAGAAGATTCCCGCTGATGCCGGTAAATTAATTGTAAGTGATGGTGTTTTTAGCACGGGAGGAAGTATTGTTGATTTACCGCATCTTGTTTCCTTAGCTAAGAAGTATAATGCAAAACTTCTTATTGATGATGCCCATTCAGTTGGAGTTATTGGTAAAGGTGGACGTGGAACTGCAAGTGAATTCAACCTGGAAAAAGAAGTTGATCTAACAATGGGAACTTTCAGCAAGACCTTTGCATCATTAGGAGGCTTTGTTGCCGGTCCAGAACGAGTTATCAATTATCTTAAACATCACTCACCGGCATTAATATTTAGTGCTTCGCCTACCCCGGCTTCTGTTGCTGCAGCACTTGCGGCATTAGACATTCTTGAACAGGAACCATGGCGTGTTGATAAGTTAATTAGAAATGCTAACAAAGTAAGAAAAGAATTAACCGAAGCAGGATTCAATATTCCCGATGGCAGAACAGCAATTGTTCCTGTTATTGTTGGCGATGATGCATTAGCATTTAAGATGTGGAGAATGTTATACGATTCTGGAATATTTGTTAACG
>JAGXSM010000088.1 GCA_018333725.1 Melioribacter sp.
TTCTACAATTCGTAAAAGCATCAAACGTCTTCAGAATATCGAAAAGATGGAAAGCGACGGAACATTCGAAAAAATAACAAAGAAAGAACGTCTCTTTTTAACACGCGAAAAAGATAAACTAAGAAAAGTTCTTGATGGCGTTGAAACAATGTCTAAAGTACCGGGAGCTTTATTTATTGTAGATATTAAAAAAGAATCGATAGCTGTTAAAGAAGCATTGCGACTCAACATACCCATTTTTGCAATTGTTGATACTAATTGTGATCCTGATCCGATTGATTATATAATTCCTGCAAATGACGACGCTTCTAGAGCCATTGAAATTATCACTAAAGTAATTGCCGATGCTGTTATTGAAGGAAATGCTAAATCGAAAGAATTAAGAGCACAGGAATCTGCTGAAAAAGAAAGAGAGAGGAAGACTTCAGAAGAAGAGTTTGCTGATCCCGAGAAAAAAGATTCTAAAGGAAAAGTAAGAAGAGTCCGTCTTGAAAATAAAGACGATAAAAAAGGGAGACCGCGAACCGATAGAAGAGACAGACCGAATACCAGACCTGAAAGAAAGTCAGAAGAAAAGAATGAAGTAAAGGAAGAAGTAAAGTCTGAACCAAAACAGGAATCAAAAGAAGAATCCAGTAACTAAGAATTTTGAAATAAAGGAAAAATAAAAATGTCTGTAAGTGCAAATCAAGTAAAAGAATTAAGAGAGAAGACCGGTGCTGGAATGATGGATTGCAAAAAAGCGCTTGAAGAATCCGGTGGCGATTTCGAAAAGGCGATTGAAATCCTTAGAAAAAAAGGAGCATCTGTTGCTGCTAAAAGAGCTGAAAAAAGTGCGAACGAAGGACTTGTTTTAACTAATGTTTTTAATAATGGTAAGTCGGCTGCAATTTTAGAAGTTAATTGCGAAACTGATTTCGTTGCAAGAAGCGAGGACTTTGTAAACTTTTCGAATTTTGTGATGGAATTAATTCTAACCAGGAAACCGAAAGATGTTGCCGAACTGATGGAATTATCGAAAGACGGTAAGAAAGTTTCTGATGAATTAAATGCAATTATTGGAAAGATTGGCGAAAAAATTGAAGTATCCAGATTCTCTCTGGATAATGCCGAGAACGGTTTACTGGTTGATTATGTTCATCATGGCTCTAAACTTGGCGTCGTTATTAAGGTTGATAATTTACCTGCTGATAAATCGGAAGAGTTCCACCCGATCCTAAAAGATATTGCAATGCAAATTGCAGCAATGAGACCATTAACAATTTACCGCGATGAAGTTGATAAAACCTTGATTGAAAAGGAAGTTGAGATTTATAAAGAGTTAGCACGCAAAGAAGGTAAACCGGAACAGGTGCTGGAAAAAATTGCAACCGGAAAACTCAATAAGTTCTTCGAAGAAAACTGTCTTTTTGAACAGGCATTCATAAAAGACAACACTAAGAAGGTTAGTGATCTGATAGCTGAATTCAATAAAAAGAATTCTACGGATGCCAAGCTTGTACTTTTCCGAAGATATCACATCAGTGATGAAAATAAATGATTCCCTAAAAGGTCTTATTTTAGAATAAGACCTTTTTTTTATATTGGAAACCAATTATGGCACAAAATCTAAAGTATAAACGAATACTACTAAAATTAAGCGGTGAATCTCTGATGGGTGATAAATCATTTGGAATCGATCCGCAAATTTTAGAATATTTTGCAAAAGAGATTAAAAAGGTTCATCAGCTTGGTGTTCAAATAGGAATTGTTATTGGCGGTGGCAACATTTACCGCGGTTTGAATGCACAGGATCAGGGGATTGATAGAGTTACGGGCGATCAGATGGGAATGCTTGCAACTATCATCAATTCACTTGCACTGCAGAACACGCTGGAAAACAATGGTATTTATACTCGTTTAATGTCTGCAATTAAAATGGAAGAGATTGCAGAGCCTTATATAAGAAGAAGAGCAATAAGACATCTTGAAAAAGAGCGAGTTGTAATTTTTGGAGCCGGTACAGGGCATCCCTATTTCAGTACTGATACCGCTGCTTCTTTAAGAGCTGTTGAAATAGAAGCTGATGCAATATTCAAAGGAACAAGGGTTGATGGTGTTTTTGATTCCGATCCGGAAAAGAATCCCGCTGCAAATAGATTTGATGAGATAACTTATATGGATGTTCTTAAGAAAAATTTAAGAGTAATGGATTTAACAGCAATCAGTTTGTGCCAGGAAAATAATCTGCCGATAATTGTATTTAATATGGATCAACCTGATAACCTGCTTAAATTAGTAACCGGTAAAAGTGTCGGCACAACCGTTAGCAATTTTGAAAACAGTAAATAAAATATGAGGCTGATATGATCAATAATCCGATTATTAAAGATGCACGTCAGAGGATGGATAAAACCATAGAAGCATTCAGAATCGAAATTACTAAGATAAGAACCGGTAAAGCTACTACTGCTTTATTAGATGGTATTAGAGTTGACTACTATGGTACACCCAGCCCTCTAAATCAGGTGGGAAGTGTCTCGGTACTCGATGTTCACACTATATCAATTACCCCATGGGATAAAACAATGGTGCCTGTTATTGATAAAGCGATTCTTTCAGCAGACCTGGGACTAAATCCAATTAGCGACGGAACAAACATTAAAGTTCCTATTCCACCACTTACAGAAGAGAGAAGGAAAGAGCTGGTTAAACTTGTAAAGAAGTTCGGTGAAGAATCTAAAGTTGCATTAAGAAATGTCCGCCGCGATGCTAATGACCACCTTAAAAAAATGGAAAAAGAGAAAAAACTTACTGAAGACGAATTAAAAGAAGCCGAAAAGGAAACACAGAAATTGACTGATGAACACATTGGAAAAATTGACGAACTTATTAAGCATAAAGAAAAAGAGATTATGGAAGTATAAGAACATGTAATAATTTCTTCTTATCATTTAGCATAGCAGAATTAATCCCGGCTTCAGTCGGGATTTTTTTTTGTAAGAAGTATTTCTTTTTAAAATAAAACTATATAAATTCCACACAGGAAAAATTTTATTTCAGGGGAGGTGAAATGAAATTCTTTTCTGGAAAAATTATTCTATCCGATTTTACATTACATTATTCTTCAATATCGATTTTTATCCAAAATCCTTGAAAATTTTTGATCTTAATAATTTACATGTTCTTTTAACTAATGCTCCATATATAATTTAAAAGGGAGTTGAGCTGGAAATTATTAATCAATTTCTAAAATATAAAGGCGGTGATTGTACCACCGCCTTTGATGTGCAAATAAAAAAACAAATTGGTTGGCTCACCATATTTGTATATTAATTTTTATTTGCATAGCAAATATAATTAAAATTTAGGAGGGGATTTAGAATGAAAAAAATTATTAGTGTTATTGTATTTTTAATTTTTATTGTTGGATGCACTGCGGATGTTACTAATAATCCAACTAGTCTACAAGATAACGCCAATGTAAATGCTAATCTAAAAACTGAGAAAATTAACTTAGGTAGAATTAAATATGATGATATATTACCAGAGGCAATGAAATTTTTGGAAGCAAAAGAGAAAGAACATAATATCAAGATTAATCCCGGTTCCAAAACGAGTGAACCTAAAATTGTTGATATTACAAAAATACCCGGTATAGTCATACCAACTCTTAGCGATATTGAAAAATTATCTACTGGAAATGAAAAATATTTTTCAGGGTATAATATTAAAAAAATTCCAAATTCATCCAGAAGATTATCTAAAGAAATGGATACAAAAGATGATATTATTCTTAGTTATTATAGTTGGTGTGTCCCATATCCAAGCCCACAGAAACCTTTTTTTGAATACATGGGTTCTGGACAAAGTTCAAATATTTCAATGGATATGATGGATATATGGTCACTTCATTATGATCCAGGATTTCATTTTATATATGATTATTGTGATGATTGTCAATCATTATCAACCTCTGATTGGCACGAAAGATCAGAAGGTCAAGTTTTCCAAGTTGTTGGAGAACATTATTTTTATAAGTACGAATTACTTCGTCAAATTGAAGCTTTTTGCTTTAGTTATGCGAATGATGGAGAACAAAATTAATAAAAGAATCAAATAGTTATTAATCAATCAATTAGAGGATAGTCTCTTAACCAACAAAAATTTTATGAGGCTATCCTCTTATAGATTGAAAATGTAAAGAAATGTTTTTGGGGTGGAAATATGAAAAATTATTTTCTAATGGTTGTTAAAATATTGTTATTTTTTTCTTACTCACTTAATTCTCAAAATTTAGGTTCGTTGAAAAGTAAAATAGACTGGTTGACGCCTATATTAATTTCTGATACTGCTTTTGCACAATATGCCATTCCGGCTATGAGCGTTAAAAACACTG
>JAGXSM010000089.1 GCA_018333725.1 Melioribacter sp.
AATCAGAAACAAAGTTGAACGACCATTTGCATACATGAAAAGAGTACTCGGTTACTCAAGGTGTAGTTACTACGACCACGGGCGAAACCAATTCGAGTTTATTTTCAAAGCATTAGTTTACAACATACGGAGAATGATTACGCTTACTGCATGAAGCAGTTGGCTCTTTGTTTAATTTGAGGTGATGATTACTAAAATCAACATTCATTAAAACATCGTCATTCTATCAATGAACGTTCTTTTATAAAAAAACAACAAAATTTAGTCTACTCAAAACTAAATGCGAATTTTTCAGATGTTTCTAATTGATAATGAGGACTAAGCATCACTTTACCACTATAAGACAAAGCAAAGGCACCAATAAATTCTCCATCTTTCTTGTTAGAAAAATAGTCGGTCTGGCTGGTGGACAAACCCCCAATTTCTGCGATTATACTACTTTTATAACTCTGTGCAAAATTAGATCTAATCAGAAAAAAAGTTAAAATATGTACGGTGAGTAATACACTCCGCATCACGAAAACTCATTTATTTTTTCGAGAAAGTTGAATTATAAAATAAATCCAAATTGTATCCCAATAAGTATTATGCTAATTGATTCATTATCTTTTATTAACGAGAACTCTTTAGGGATATAATTGTACTTAATTTTGGGAAACAGTATCGAATATTTCAATTCAAGCCCAATAAAAAACCGGGTATTAATATTAATAGTTGAACCCATCTTACTACTTATTCCTAGGCAATCTTCTCTTGTTTTCCCGGTAAAATAGTATGGTGGTTGAATATCAGAAATAAAAGAAGCATTGCCTTCACGTTCTTGTGAAATAAAAGAAATATATGAACCAGCTAATGCCAAGTAAATCTTATTGTCATGGACTTTAAAAAAAGAGTAGCCAAAATCGATCTCATAACTAAAAAAAGAATAAAGTTCTTTACCGTCTTTGGTCGTCAACGCTCCAATATTAGGTCTTATAAAAAAAGAATTGTCCCATTCAATGGTATAGTTTATATTAATTGATAAGCCACTACCCCAATAACCACTGAAACCAATACGTTTATCCTGGGAAAATGTTGAATGTGAAACTAAGACCAATATATAAAGAAGTAGTTTTATGTACGTTCTCATATTGTACCTCACGAAATTATTTTACTTGACAATCAAAGTAATTTCAAAAGTTGTAGATATTTTATAGCGCTTATTAATACTAACATGGATAGTGTACTTATTTTTTTTACAAAATTCATAAGACGTATTTATTTAAGGATTTAATATTCGTGTCTCACTAGTTTCAATAATATCTCCTAATTCCCAACTTGTAATTTGGTAGTCATAACATGGATCTTCTGAGCCAACATAGTAATAAATATATATAAATTTTTTCTCCTCACGTTTCAAAAAGTTTTTTAAAAATGCATGATAGCAATATTGAGACAACATTACATCAGAATTATCTTCAAAATCTTCAAGCTGATAAAACCAGGGCGAAATGCTATTCTCTTTGCAATAACCTAAGAGGTAATTAAATTCAGAACCATCAGAATTTGCGGAAATCCATATTCTATTAAATTTGTTTTGATAACTAATTTTTAATTCATTCCAAAGATCTGTTTGGTCATTTTCATTGTAATAACCAACATAGCGTGTGCACATTACAAAATTTACACTGGTCGGATTGTAATTTATGTACCAAGCTCCATTCCAAAAATATGGATTATGTGTGTAGCGATTAGTAGAATACTTTGTTGTCTCTCCAAATCCGAAAAGTGAATTTGGCCGTAACTGAACAATGTAATTACGAAATTGTTTAAAATCATATTGTGTAATTTGCTGATTTGAATAGGGCTCGTCTGTATAATAAGCCCAAAAATATGTACTTGGACTTAAGCCATTCCATACATTTGCAGCGGCGTCTCTTCCAGCTTGATTGCATGAAATACCAGCTATGTAGTTAGTAGCAATTGGATATCCAGCGTTTACTATTGCCATTATGTTTTCATAAACCCCAATATTTGCTAGTATATAATTGAAGCCCCATTTTGACTTCAATTCATTTAATTTCTGTATTCGATTTGGATCACCAGAACTTCCTGCATATTGTCTATTAGTATGGGGTAGTATACCAAATTCAATTCCGGATTTTGCTTCATATCGAACCAGCGCCCACACATCAATTTCTAATGTATAGCAAGACTGACTACCTTGAACCGAATTAAAATATGGATTAGTTAATGTTTTAGAGAAAGATTTGTTTGGTTTTCTTAAGCTAAGTTTCTCCACAAGCAATTTTTCAGGTTTTTCAATTACGACGTATGGAATTTCCAAGTCTTTTTTTAATTTCAAAATCCGTTCCTTCTTTTCTTTCAAAGAAATTGAGTCCTTTTGTGAGTTCAGCAGATCTCCTTACTTAGATAAGGTTTGATTTTCACTATCTTTGATTTGCTCATTTTGATCTACAACTAATTCATCATTACAACTGATGAATTGAAAAAAAAGAGAATCATAGTTAAAACAAATACTCTGTGCTTCATTTCAACCTCCAAATTAAACTAATTATTGTTATTGTAATTAGCTTTGGCTTATTGTGAATTATTATTTAATCATTCATCAATAAGTCCAAGTACCGGGGCTGAATAGGTACTTATTGGGTAGAGTTCTAACAGGATTTGGCTTTTTATTGAATAATCTCCCCACGATTGGTTCAATAAAATATTTATGTTGAATCTTAGAGGAGGGCAGTTCTCTAAGCAGACAATTGAAAAATAACTTGTTGGAATTTAAATGTCAACATAAATTTTAACACTAAAGACAATAGGGTTTATACTCAGAACTTTCCTCCTCTAGAGGAGAGCGCAAAGTGTGCAAAGCTTATTTGAGGTAAACCATTTTCCTGGTCTGAACAGAACCATTGGATGATAACCTGTAAAAGTAAACCCCTGAGGGCAATGTATAATTTATAGTGGAAAATGTATAATTATAATTTCCGACCGGCTTATATTCATTAACAAGTGTTGCAACTTCTCTTCCTAGAATATCATAAACTTTCAATTGTACATAACCGCCGACCGATAACTGATAACCGATAACTGTGTTTGGATTAAATGGATTAGGGTAATTTTGATACAGCATGAATTGCGTATTCAGAATC
>JAGXSM010000090.1 GCA_018333725.1 Melioribacter sp.
CGTAAAATGTAAAAGGTTTATTCTGATCTCTGGATGAAATGCTTTTTTCAAAAATTTTATTCTCTTGCCAGAATTTTAGAATTCTTTCTTCGATTTCGGGATAATTAATTTTATCGCCTAATTGTTTAAACATCTCTTGTCTCTACAAATTGAATTTTTATTTAGTTATTAATTTCAGATTGTTTGCTTATACGAACGGGGTTAATTTATTCCTCTTCCGATTCATACTTTTTTAGTAATTCTTTTTCAGCAGAAATAAATTCTTTCAATCTAATTTCGATAAGGTTTTTACGTTCAATAATATCATCTATAGTCTGCTGAGTTTCATATAGCATCTGCTCGGATTTAAGTCTGGCATCTTCAATTATAAGTTTGGCTTCGTGATGAGTATTTGCCATAAGTCTTCTAACTTCTTCAAGTTTATTTTTATTGCTACCCCCATCTTTCTGTAATATTATCAATTCGCAGACTACCATTCCGAATAGCGACATAGAACCCAGTGTAATATTACGAAGGACATAGAGGATCATATTCTCAACAATCAATTCACTAAGACCGAAGTATTCACTGAAGATTGATACAAGAATAATACTTACGAAAACCGATGCAACTATAACAGAAAAAATTACTTTGCCGCCATGGTTATAACCAAGAGTTTTATTAATAAGCCATCCGCAAGCAAATGAAAAAACAGATAGTACAAACCACACAGAAAAATTCTGATAACCGGCTCTGAAGAGATCGGTACTTAAAAAGTTGGAAGCAAAAATAATTACAGCAAGTAATCCGGCTGTTGCATAGTAAATTGATTTTCTCTGTGTCATAATGCTTTAATTACCTCTTTCATAATCAATGTCATTTTAGGTTCGGCTATCATAGCAGTAGCAATAATTTCCTTTACATCAACGGGTTTAAGCGAATCAGGGAAGCATTCATCTGTAATAATACTAAAACCGAGTACACGCATTCCTGAATGAACGGCTACAATATTTTCAGGAACAGTGGACATGCCTACAACATCGGCTCCGATTGATCTTAGAAATCGGTATTCAGCTTTGGTTTCAAGATTTGGACCCGGCACTGCAACATACACTCCTTTTTGAACCCGGATTCCATTTTTAAGTGCAATTTGTTCTGCCAGATTTATTAATTCTGTATTATATGGTTCACTCATGTCGGGAAATCTTGGTCCGAATTCATCTTCATTTTTTCCTATTAAAGGATTATCACCCAATAAATTAATATGGTCGGTCATCAACATAATATCGCCATGTTTAAACAATGGATTCATACCACCACAAGCGTTAGAAACGAGGAGAATATTAACACCAAGTTTTTTCATTACACGAACAGGATATGTAATTTGTTTCATTGTATATCCTTCGTAATAATGAAATCTTCCCTGCATAGCAACTACATCTTTACCATTTATTTTTCCAAAGATTAATTTACCCTGGTGGGATTCTACAGTTGATAGCGGGAAGTGAGGAAGCTCTGCGTAATCCAGTTGATGTTCAATTTCAATTTCTTTTACCAATCCTCCCAAACCGGTACCAAGTATAATACCGATGGGGTATTCTTTCTTTGTCTTGCTACGAATAACATTTAACGTTTCATTAATCATGTTAATTAGTTCGCTCATAATAATTTCTCCAGAATATCATCCACATTAATTTCGGATTGGTCAACTTTCTTAACTGGTTCTTTAACTACTTCTTTTTTATGGACTTTTTTTGTTTCGATATTTTCCACATTAAATTCGAGTAAACTTGCCTGAGTATCGATCATGGCTTTTATTCGAGACACCAGCAGTTTTTTCTCTTCTCTTAATTTAAGTACCGAATCTCGTATTGAATTAGCACTCTCTTTGGCTTTTTCGATTAACTGTGCAGCTTTAAGTTCAGCTTCTTTGATCATCAAGGCAGTCTGTTTTTTTGCAGAATCAATTGCTTTAGTTGTTGATTCTGTTGCATTCAACATCGCATTCTGAAGATTTTTTTCTATTCGTCTGAACTCTTTTATTTGATCTTCATTACGTTCTATTTCGGCTTTCAACTTTTCATTCTCTTGCTGAAGTCGTTCGAATTCATCGGATAATTTTTCGAGGAATGCTTTTACTTCATCCTTATCGTATCCTCTAACCGACTTATTGAATTCCTGATTCTTTATTCCAAACGGAGTGAATTTCATTTCATTCCAGTTTTATTCTCAAAATGATTATTTATAATTTCGTTCACCAAAAATTGCTGTCCCGATACGTATCATTGTTGATCCTTCTTCAATTGCGATATCATAATCGTTTGTCATCCCCATTGAAAGCTCATTAATCGCGAATCCGGAGTTATTTAATTTCTCTTTTAGTTTTCTCAGATTGATAAAACAATCCCGGATAATTTTCTTATCATCCGTATATGGAGCCATAGTCATTAATCCGACTAAATTAAGATTCATTGACTGCGAGCAAAATTGAGCAGTCTCAAAAATTTCTTTCTCGTTGCGCAATCCAAATTTGGATCCTTCCAAAGATGTATTAATTTCCAAAAGAACATTCTGAATTTTAGAAACTGATTCAGCTTTTTTATTTATTTCATCAGCAAGTTTTATAGAATCAACAGAGTGAATGAACTCAGCACTTTTAATTACATATTTTACTTTATTCGATTGAAGATGACCTATAAAGTGCCAATTGAAATTACCTGTAATAGATTCTGATTTATCCCGTAATTCCTGGGCTTTATTCTCACCAAAATCTTTTAATCCCGCATCAACCGCTTCTTTAATTATTTCCACCGGTTGAGTTTTAGATACAGCAATCAACCTTAAATCAGACCGAATTCTGCCGGTTTTAAGGCAAATTTCCTCAATTTTTTCATTAAGCCGGTTTAAATTTTCAGCAATCATATTGCAAAATTAAGGGTGAAAAGCTATCCCTTTTGATACTAAAAGTCAATGAAATCATGTTGCAAATATAATGAAAAAGGGACTATGCTTTAGTCCCTTTTCCAATAAATCATATATGATTCTTCAACTTAACTACAACCGGTTGTAGCTCCGCAAGTTGTACACTTTAAGCAGGTACCGTTACGAACCATGGTCATACTCTGGCATTCTGGACAGATATCTCCAGTGTAACCTCTTTCCCTTGCTTTAGCGACGGGATCATTAAGTGTAATCATTTTAATTTTCGCCTTAGCACTTTCACTGCCATTTGAAATGTCATCATGAATTATATGATGATCAAGCTCGATGGTCTTTTCGCTAACAATTTCTTCAGATTCAAAATCCGGTTCGGCTACCGATCGATAATCCCCTTTTACAGAGATCTCATCATCTTCCACATGCGAAAGATCATTGCGGTTAAGATATGTAACTGCTAATTCTCTAAATATATAATCAATAACAGAAGTTGCCATTTTAATTCTTTTATGACCTGAAACAACGCCGCTTGGTTCGAAGCGGGTAAATACAAAAGCATCTACAAATTCTTCCAGCGGAACACCGTGCTGCAAACCAAGTGAAATTGAAATTGCAAAACAGTTAAGTAAACTACGGAATGCAGCTCCTTCTTTATGCATGTCTATGAATATTTCACCTAACTGCCCGTTATCGTATTCACCTGTTCTGATGTAAACCGATTGCCCGTTAATTTTTACTTTTTGTGTATAACCGGTTCGTCTATCAGGAAGTCTTCTTCTCTTTGCAATGTATCTGTGAATAATTCTTTCTGCAATTTTTACTATATCATTTTCTTCCTTCTTTTCAAGAAGATCTTCAATTTCCTCTTCTGTCATAGAATTAAGCGGCTGAGATAATTTTGAACCGTCTCTATAAAGTGCATTTGCCTTACAACCTAATTTCCAAGATTGATAGTAGGCATACTTAATATCTTCTATTGTAGCAGAATTTGGAAGATTAATAGTTTTAGAAATTGCACCGGAAATAAACGGTTGAGCGGCAGCCATCATAAAAATGTGAGCATCGGATTTGATAAATCTTGTTCCCTTTTTACCACATTTATTTGCGCAGTCAAAAACCGGATAGTGTTCGTGTTTTAGGAAAGGAGCGCCTTCAACTGTCATTGTTCCGCAGACATAATCATTTGCTGTTGCAATTTCCTCTTTTGAAAAACCTAGTTCTGTAAGTAAGTCGAAACCGAAATCATTAATCTGTTCATCTGTAAAACCAAGATTAGATTTAAGGAAACGATCTCCGAGTGTATACTTATTAAATGCAAAACTTAATTCGAATACCGCTGGTAATGTCGATTCAATTTTGTTAAGTGTATCTTCTGTAAATCCTTTGGCTCTAAGGGATTCGTGATTAATATATGGACAACCAACAAGGGTTCCAGCACCTTTGGCATATTTAACTATTTCTTTACTCTGATCTTCATTGTATCCAAGTTTTTTAAGAGCCGGAGGAATTGATTGATTAATAATTTTGAAGTATCCACCACCGGCAAGTTTTTTGAATTTAACTAAAGCAAAATCCGGTTCAATTCCGGTTGTATCACAATCCATTACCAGACCAATTGTTCCGGTAGGAGCAATAACAGTTACCTGTGCATTTCTGAATCCATACTTTTCGCCATACTCAAGTGCCAGATCAGCATCTTCGCGTGCTGCTTTAAGAAGATCGGAAGGACAGAACTCCGGATTAATTCCCATCGGGTAAATTGTTAGTCCTTCATATTCTTCCTTTGGAACATTGTAGGCGGCTCGTCGATGGTTGCGTATGACCCTTAACATATGTTCTTTATTATTTTCATACATCGGGAAAGGATTCAGCTCTTTAGCCATTTCTGCCGAAGTAGCATAAGCTTTCATATGCATAATTGCCGTAAGAGCACCACAGATTGCATATGCTTCTTTACTATCATAAGATATCCCCTGACGCATCAACAAAGAACCGAGATTTGCATAACCCAATCCCAGCGTACGGTATTCGTAACTCTTCTGTGCAATTTCCTTGCTTGGATATTGTGCCATTAAAACACTAATCTCAAGTACAATTGTCCAAAGGCGTGTAGCATGTCTGTATGCTTCTATATTGAATTCCTGTGTATTATCATTATAAAACTTAACAAGATTAAGAGAAGCTAAATTACATGCAGTGTCGTCAAGAAACATGTACTCGCTGCAAGGGTTTGAAGCGCGGATCGGTCCGCTTGCCTTACATGTATGCCATTCATTAATTGTAGTATCATACTGCAAACCCGGATCTGCACAAGACCATGCGGCAAAAGAAATTTCGTCCCATACTTTTTTAGCCGGCATAGTT